>CAZMDO010000039.1:0-15258 GCA_964564445.1 uncultured Ruaniaceae bacterium
CGGTGTAGCAGAACACGTACAGCCAGAACACCCGGCCGTGGCCGAGGCGGAACTTCCGGTCGATGAGCACGATCAGGGCGGCCATCGCCAGGTTCCACAGCAGCTCGTACAGGAACGTGGGATGGAACAGGGTGCCCGGCGGGTAGTCCATCCCCTGCGCGGCGAGCACGCTCTGGTCGATCTGCAGGCCCCAGGGCAGCGTGGTCGGGGACCCGAAGAGCTCCTGGTTGAAGTAGTTGCCGAGCCGGCCGATCGCCTGCGCCACGAGCACGGCCGGGGCCATCGCGTCGGCCACGGTCGCCAGCCGCAGACCGCGCCGGCGCAGGTAGATCCACACCCCGAGGGCACCGGCCGGGATCGCACCCCAGATGCCCAGGCCGCCGTGCCAGATGGCGAACGCGTTCCACGGGTTGCCGTCCGGTCCGAAGTAGGCGTCCGGGGAGGAGAACACGTGGTACAGCCGGGCGCCGATGATGCCCAGCGGCACCGCCCAGAAGATCGCGTCCAGGATGGCACCCTCCGGGCCGCCCCGGGCACGGTAGCGGCGCACCGAGATCCAGGTCGCCACCACGATGCCGGCCAGGATCGCGAACGCGTAGGCACGCAGCGGGATCGGCCCCAGGTGCCAGACCCCCTGCGACGGGCTCGGGATCCCGTCCGCGAGGACCGGCAGCATCGCCAGGTGGCCGCCGAGCCCGGTCATCGCGCTCCCCCGGCCCGCACGCCCGCGGCGAGCTCGCCGACCAGCTGCTCGAGCGCGGCCAGCGCTGCGGCCCGGTCCCCATCGGTGCGGATCAGGGTGCGCACCAGCGCGGACCCGACGATCACCCCGTCGGCGTAGCCGGCCACCTCGGCGGCCTGCTCCCCGGTGGAGACGCCCAGGCCCACGCAGACCCGCTCGGCACCGGCCGCCCGCGTCGCGGCGACCAGCTGCTCGGCCTTCTCGCCCACGGTGGCGCGGGTACCGGTCACCCCCATCGTGGAGGCGGCGTAGACGAATCCGCGGGAGGCGGCCGCGGTCAGGTGCAGCCGCTCGGTGGTGGAGCTCGGCGCCACCAGGAACACCTTGTCCAGGTCGTGACCGTCGGCGGCGGCGATCCACTCGCCCGCCTCGTCCGGGATCAGGTCCGGGGTGATCAGGCCCGCCCCGCCGGCCTCGGCCAGGTCGGCGGCGAAGGCTTCCACCCCGTAGCGCAGCACCGGGTTGTAGTAGGTCATCACCAGCGTCGGGGCACCGGTCGCAGCGACCTCGCGCACCGCCCGGAGCACGTCCCGGCTGCGGGTGCCGCCGTCCAGGGCAGCCTGCACGGCCTGCTGGATGACCACCCCGTCCATCCCCGGGTCGGAGTAGGGCAGGCCGAGCTCGACGATGTCCGCACCGGCAGCGACCGCGGTACGTGCGGCCTCGATCGAACCGTCGACGTCCGGGTAGCCGACCGGCAGGTAGACGATCAGGGCGGCCCGGCCCTCGGCGCGGGCAGCGTCCAGGGCCGCGGCAGTGCCCCGGGTGGTGGGGACGCTGGTCGTCATTCCTCGCCCTCCGCATCCTCGTCCAGCAGGTCGAACCAGGCGGCCGCCGTGGACACGTCCTTGTCACCGCGTCCGGACAGGCAGACCAGCAGCACGGTCTCGTCCGGGTCGGCACCACCGGCCACCAGCCCGGTGCCCAGCCGCAGCGCTCCGGCGAGCGCGTGCGCGGACTCGATCGCCGGGATGATGCCCTCGGTGCGGCAGAGCAGCTCGAACGCGGACATCGCCTCGGCATCGGTCACCGGCACGTACTCGGCGCGCCCGATCGAGGCGAGCCAGGAGTGCTCCGGACCCACCCCCGGGTAGTCCAGGCCGGCGGAGATGGAGTGCGACTCCACGGTCTGGCCGTCCTCGTCCTGGAGCACCATGGTGCGGGCACCGTGCAGCACCCCCGGATCCCCGGCCGTGATGGTGGCGGCGTGCCGACCGGTGGCCACCCCGTCTCCGGCCGCCTCGCAGCCCACCAGGCGCACCGCGGCGTCGTCGAGGAATGCGTGGAACAGGCCCATGGCGTTCGATCCCCCGCCCACGCAGGCCACGGCGGCGTCCGGGAGCCGGCCGATGCGGTCCAGCAGCTGGCTGCGCGCCTCCTCGCCGATGATCTTCTGCAGGTCCCGGACCATGGAGGGGAACGGGTGCGGGCCGGCCACGGTGCCGAAGATGTAGTTCGTCGTGTCCACGTTGGCCACCCAGTCGCGGAAGGCCTCGTTGATCGCGTCCTTCAGGGTGCGCGAGCCGGTGCTCACCGGCACCACCTCGGCGCCGAGCAGCCGCATCCGGGCCACGTTCAGCGCCTGCCGGCGGGTGTCCTCCTCGCCCATGTAGATCGTGCAGTCCAGACCGAACAGGGCCGCCGCGGTGGCGGTGGCCACGCCGTGCTGTCCGGCACCGGTCTCGGCGATCACCCGGGTCTTGCCGACCAGCTGGGTGAGCAGCGCCTGCCCGAGCACGTTGTTGATCTTGTGCGAGCCGGTGTGGTTGAGGTCCTCGCGCTTGAGGAAGATGCGCACCCCGCCGGCGTGCGCGGCGAACTGCGGCACCTCGGTGATCGGGCTGGGGCGCCCGGTGTAGTCCCGGTGCAGCGCGGCGAGCCTGCTGGTGAACTCCGGGTCACCCTTGGCCTTCTCCCACGCGGCGGACAGGTCGTCCAGGGCAGCGATCAGGGCCTCCGGCACGAACCGCCCGCCGAAGTCGCCGAAGTAGGGTCCGACCACCTCCCGCAGCGTGCGGGCGGCCTCCGAGCCGGTCATCGGGCCCGCACCGCTCGCAGCGCGGGGTGCGCACCGGCGGCGACCATGTCCGCCACCGCGGTGCGCGGCTGCCCCTGGGTCACCAGCGCCTCCCCGACCAGCACCACGTCCGCGCCGGCCCGGGCGTAGGTGAGCACGTCGTGCGGTCCACGCACGCCGGACTCGGCCACCCGCACGATCCCGGCGGGCACCCGCGGGGCCAGGTCGGCGAACACGCCCCGGTGCACCTGCAGGGTGTGCAGGTCCCGGGCGTTGATGCCGAGCAGCTGGGCGCCGGCGTCCACGCCGCGGTCCACCTCCTCGGCGGTGTGTGCCTCCACCAGCGCGGTCATGCCCAGGGAGTGCACCCGTTCCACCAGCGAGGTGAGCACGGTCTGCTCCAGCGCGGCCACGATCAGCAGCACCAGGTCCGCGCCGTAGGCCCGCGCCTCCCACACCTGGTAGGGGCTGACCACGAAGTCCTTGCGCAGCACCGGCACGTCCACCCGGGCGCGCACATCGGCGAGGTCGGCCAGCGAGCCACCGAAGCGGCGGGGCTCGGTGAGCACGCTGATCGCGCTGGCGCCGCCGGCCTCGTAGTCGGCGGCCAGTCCGGCCGGGTCGGCGATCTCGGCCAGGGCGCCCTTGGACGGGCTGGATCGCTTCACCTCGGCGATCACGGTGACCGCGTCGTCCTGGCGGAGCGCGTCGACGGCGTTCCTCGCCGACGGCTGGGCCTCGGCCCGGCGCTTGAGCTCCTCCAGTGGTACGGACGCTTCCCGCGTGGCCAGGTCTTCCCGGACCCCGCGGACGATCTCTTCCAGTACGGTCACGATCCGCCTCTCCGCTTCGCTTGGCCTCCATCGTAGGCCGTGCGAGACACCGCCTGAGCACACGCCCGGGTGCGCGAGGGCAGCGTGGTCAGGACGTCGCGGTCCCCAGCCAGCCCCACCAGCCGATCCACAGCGCGATGCTCAGCACCAGCACGACGGCGCCGATGATGATGCCGGCCAGCGCCATACCGCCGTTGTTCGCCCGACCCTCGCTGACGGCCTTGCGGCCGACGATGCCCGCGATCAGCGCAGCCAGGGCGACGAGCTGGCTGAGCACCGGCACCAGGCACAGCACCAGGGAGGCGAGCCCGAGCCCGACCGCCCAGCCGCCGGCACCGTTCTGGTAGGCGGCCACCGGCGGGTAGGCGGAGTACCCGCCGCCGGCGAAGCCGCCCGGGGGGCCGTAGGCGCCCGGGCGCAGGTAGGTGGGGTCGGCGCCGTGGGGCTCACCGCCGCCCGTCGACGGCGTAGCCCCCGGGGCAGGGTGGGTCCAGGGGCTCTGGTCGTGCCCCGGGTAGCCACCCTGGCCCTGGTGGGCGCCGTGCCCCGGGTAGCCCCCCTGGCCCTGGTGGGCGCCCTGGTTGTTGCCGTAGGGGTCGGGCGGACCGCCGTTGCTGCTCATCGCGTGCCCGCCGGGGTGGTGTGCCCGACCGTCAGGCTGTTCATCTCAGGTGACCCCCAGGTCTGTCTCATGCCGGCCCCAGATAGCCGTGCAGCATCGGGATGTTGCGTGCCACGGTGAAGACCACCAGCAGTATGCCGATCGCCAGGAACACCCCTGCCGGAGGGTCCCGTGGTGGCAGGTTGCGCCAGGAACGCCAGAGCCAGCGGGCCCAGACCAGCCCGAGCACCGGCAGGGCCACGGTGAGCATCGGGTTCATCGACCAGGCGCCGGCCAGGTCACCGGTGGCCAGGTCGGCCACGGTGCGCAGCCCGCCGCAGGCGGGGCAGTACCAGCCGGTCAGCGCCAGCAGCGGGCACAGCACCGGTCCGCCCTGGCGCGGGTCCCACCAGAGGACCAGGGCCGTGCCGGCCGCGACCAGCACCCCCATCAGGACCGGGGCGAGCCGGTCCCGGCGGACCGCCGGCACCGTGCCCCTCACTCCTGGGACCGCACCCGCTCCACCTGCCCGTAGCCGGCGGCGCGCAGCGCGATGCTGGCGGCGATGCCCACCACGGCCACCGCGATGCCGATGTAGACCAGGGTCATCGACGGCACGATGAGCCCGGCGGCCACGATGAGTGCGGCGATCGCGCCACCGGCGAACAGGGTCCACCCGGCCCCGGTGCGGCCGTGGTTGGCCGCCGGCGCCCGCTCCGGCAGCGTGTCCGCGACGTCGTGGCTCCTGGCCACCGAGTCCGCACCGTGGGTGTTCACATCGGTCATCGAGATCTCGCCCTTCACCAACTGTATCGACCTGGGTCCAGCCTACCGGTCCTCCGGCT
The DNA here is from genome assembly GCA_964564445.1 of uncultured Ruaniaceae bacterium. Classification (GTDB taxonomy): domain Bacteria; phylum Actinomycetota; class Actinomycetes; order Actinomycetales; family Beutenbergiaceae; genus Ruania. The sequence goes on from CAZMDO010000039.1 coordinate 5,039, forward strand.
CGCTGGGGTCCTCGCCACGGCTGAGCGCGTCCCAGTCGGAGATGTGCTGCCGGGTGCCTCCGGGCGCCGGGGGTACGTCCCGCTCGTACCGCTGCCCGACCCGGTCCCAGTCGCCCATCAGGAACGGCAGCGCCGCGCCGACCACCAGCAGGGCGGCAGCGAGCACCAGGGCCACCACCGGCCACGGGGTGAGCTGGGCCGCACCGGCCAGCTCGGTCACCCCGGCGTCCTCGGCGGCGGCGGCACGCAGCGCCGGTGCCGGGTCGGCGACCAGCTCGATCACCCCGTACCCGGCCAGCGCCCCGGCCAGCGCCACCGCGAGAGCGGCCAGCACCCGGGCGAGCCGCCCGGCCAGGGCAATGGCCAGCCCGGCGGCGAGCACCACCAGGGCGGCGCTGGGCACCAGGGCTGCGGCGGTGCTGCCGGCCACGCTCACCGTGCTGCTCGTCACGGCCGAGCGCACCGGGGCAGACGCCCACGGCAGCGCCGTGCTGCCCAGCAGCAGGGCCCCGCCGCCGAGCACCAGGAGCACGGCCCTGCTGCGGGTCAGCCGCCGCCTCCCGCTCGCCGGTGCGGTCCCGGGCTCGCTCACCCGGCCTCCTCCACGGTCGCGGCCCGCTGGATGGCACGGACCGCCGCGGCCGCCTTGTTCCGGCTCTCCCAGTACTCCGACTCCGGGTCGGAGTCGGCCACCAGGCCGCCGCCGGCCTGCACGCTCGCGCGCCCGCCGGAGATCACCGCGGTGCGGATCGCGATCGCCATGTCCAGGTCGCCGTCGAGGTCGAAGTAGCCGACCGTGCCGCCGTAGATGCCGCGCCGGGCCGGCTCCAGCTCGTCGATCAGCTCGATCGCCCGCGACTTCGGCGCCCCGGACAGCGTGCCGGCCGGGAACGTGGCGGTGAGCACGTCCACGGCGGAGGCGTCGGCGCGCACGGTGCCGGTGACGGTGGAGGAGATGTGCATGATGTGGCTGAACCGCTTGATCTCCATGAACTCCACCACCGCCACGCTGCCGGGCTCGCACACCCGGCCGAGATCGTTGCGAGCCAGGTCCACCAGCATCAGGTGCTCGGCCCGCTCCTTCGGGTCGGCGAGCAGCTCGGCGGCGGCTGCGGTGTCCTCGGCGGGGGTCGCCCCCCGCGGCCGGGAGCCGGCGATCGGGTAGGACTGCACCGCATCTCCGGTGACCTTCACCAGCGTCTCCGGGGAGGAGCCGACCACGTGGAAGTCGCCGCCGTCGGCATCGGCCAGGTGCAGGAAGTACATGTACGGGCTGGGGTTGATGGTGCGCAGCACCCGGTACACGTCCAGCGGGTCGGCCGGGCAGTCCAGGTCCAGCCGCTGGGAGAGGACCACCTGGAACACTTCACCGTCGCGGATCGCCTGCTTGGCGGCGTCCACCCCGGCGGTGAAGTCGTCGTGGCTGGTGCGGAAGGCGAGCTCGGGCTCGGTGCCGCTGCCCTGCACCAGCGGCCGGGACCGGGTCGGGGCGGTCAGGGCGGCCTGCATCGCCTCCAGCCGGGCCACCGCGTCCGCATGGGCCTCGTCCACCCGCTCGTCGGTGTCGTCGGTGTTGATGGCGTTCGCGATCAGCCACACGTCCCCGGTGTGGTGGTCGATCGCGGCCAGGTCGCCGACCAGGCAGAGGCTGACCGTGGGCACGTCGGACTCGCTGGCGGCCCGGCGGGGCAGCGTCGGTTCCCAGTGGTGGCTGATGTCCCAGCCGAGCGAGCCGACCAGCCCACCGGTCAGCGGCGGCAGGTGGTCCAGGCTGGGGGTGTGCAGCGCGGCGAGCGCACCCCGCAGCACCTCGAGCACGTCCCCCTCGGTGGGCACCGAGACCGGCACGTCCCCGGTCCAGACCGCCTGCCCGCCGGCTTCGGTGAGGATCGCCCGTGCGGAGACGCCGACGAACGACCAGCGCGACCAGGCGCCGTCGGTGGCGGACTCCAGGATGAACGTGCCCGGCCGGCCGGAGGAGAGCTGACGGTACAGACCGACCGGCGTGACGTCGTCGGCGAGGAGACGGCGGACCACCGGGATGACCCGGCGGTCGGTGGCCATCTCCCGGAACTCCGCCAGGGACGGCCAGGTCTGCCCCCAGGGCAGCCCGGTGGGGGCGTCCGGAGCGGGCCGGGCGCTGCCGGTGCGGGCGTCGCTCATCGCTGCCCCACGTCCGTGCGCGCCGGCAGCTGCCCGCCGGCGCGGAAGCAGCTGACCGCCCCGGTGTGGCAGGCCGGGCCGACCTGCTGCACCCGCAGCAGCAGCGCGTCCCCGTCGCAGTCGATCGCCGCCGAGCGCAGGTACTGCACGTGCCCGGAGGTGTCGCCCTTGCGCCAGTACTCCCCGCGGGAGCGGGACCAGTAGGTCACCCGCCCCTCGGTGAGGGTGCGGCGCAGGGCCTCGTCGTCCATCCAGGCGACCATCAGCACCTCCTCGGTGGCGTCGTCCTGGACCACGGCGCAGACCAGGCCGTCGGGGGTGCGGGTGAGCCGCTCGGCCACGGCGGGGTCGAGGGCGGGGGTGTCGTTCAGCTCGGGCACAGCACGATCCTGCCATGTTCACGCGGCCCGCCGGTGCCGTGCTCAGCTGCTGGCGCTGATCCAGGAGGCGTGCATCCGCCCGTAGGTGCCGCCGGCGGCGAGCAGCTCGTGGTGCGTACCCGTCTGCACGATCCGCCCGGCATCGACCACCACCACCAGGTCGGCGGCCTCCGCGGTGGACAGCCGGTGCGCGATCGCCACGCTGGTGCGTCCCGCGGTCAGTCGGGCCAGTGCGGTGGAGATGCGCTGCTCGGTCCCCGGGTCGACGGCGGAGGTCGCCTCGTCCAGGACGAGCACGTCCGCATCGGCCAGGTAGGCGCGCGCGATCGCCACCAGCTGACGTTCGCCCGCGGAGAGAGCCTCGCCGCGCTGCCCGACATCGGTGCGCACCCCCTCGGGCAGGCTCGCCAGCCAGGGGCCCAGGCCAAGGTCGGTGAGCGCGGCCTGCACCTCCTCCGCACCCGTCCCCGGCCGGCCGTAGGCCACGTTGCTGGCGATCGTGCCGTTGAACAGGAAGCCCTCCTGCGGCACGATCACCACCCGCTCGTGCAGGTCCGCCAGCGCCAGGTCACGCAGGTCCACCCCGGCCAGGTGCACCGAGCCGGCGTCCGGGTCCATCAGCCGGGTGAGCAGCTTGGCGATGGTGGTCTTCCCGGACCCGGTCTCCCCCACGATCGCCACCCGGGCCCCGGGCGGGATGGTCAGGGACACCTCGCGCAGCACCGGCGGGCCGCCCGGGTAGGCGTAGTCCACCGCACGCAGCTCCAGCCCGGCCGGCCCGCGCGGGCCGGGGCTGACCGGGTGGGCCGGGTCGTCCACGTCCAGCGGGGTGTGCACCACCGAGATCACCCGGCGCCAGCCGGCGAGCGCGTTCTGCATCTCGTTGAGCACCTCGGTGGCGGACTGCACCGGTCCGGTGAACAGCTGCACCAGGAACAGGAAGCCGAGCAGCTGGCCCACGGTCAGGGTGCCGTCGATGCCGAGCAGGGTGCCGACCAGCACGACCGCACCGAGCGCCAGCCCGGAGAGCAGCACCCCGGAGGAGAACGCCAGGGAGGCGAACGTCTGGGCGCGCACGGCGGCGTCCCGGTGGCCGCGGATCGCCTCGTCCAGGCGGCGCTGGGTGCGCTGCTCGGCCCCGTAGGAGCGGATCGTCTGCGCCCCGACCACCGCCTCGGAGACCCGGGCGAGCATCGTGCCCACCCGGGTGCGGACCTGGGCGTAGGCGACGTTCAGGGCACGCTGGGCGCGCGGGGCGAGCACGATCATCGGGGCGTAGGCGAGCCAGACCACCAGGGTCAGCTGCCAGGAGTAGACCGTCATCGCCACGGTGGCCGCCGCGATCTGCAGGCTGGAGAGCACCAGCTGCATGCCACCCCACTGCACGAACATGGAGATGGTGTCCACGTCCGAGGTGACCCGGGAGACCAGGGCCCCGCGCCGCTCGCTGTTCTGGGTGAGGGTGGACAGCGCGTGCACCCGGGCGAAGGCGCGCACCCGCAGCTGGGCCAGGCCGGCCTCGGCGGCCTGGAACAGGCGCACGTTCACCCAGCTGGTGCAGGCCGCGGTGAGCAGCAGACCGATCGCGCACAGTCCGGTCAGGCGCAGCACCAGGGGCACGTCCACGCCGGTCGGCGCGAGCAGCCCGCGGTCGGTGGTGACCTGCACCGCCAGCGGCACGATCAGCTTGCCGGTGGTGGCCAGCACGGCCAGCAGCAGGGTCACGCCCAGGCCACGGCGCATCGCCGGGGAGAGCCGGATGCCCTCCCGCAGCGTGCCCAGCACACCGAGGGTGGAGGTGCTGGCGATCTGGGTGCTCACCGGACCTCCTGGCTGTCGCGGGCCTGGCGTTCGCGCAGGTAGGCGGTGACCAGGTGGCGGTAGCCGGCGTCCCGGGCGAGCAGCTCGCGGTGCGGGCCGTGGCCGACCACCCGGCCGCCGTCCAGGTGCAGCACGGAGTCGGCGAGCATGATCGTGGCGCTGCGGTAGGCGATCAGCACCACGGTCACCCCGCCGGCGTAGTCGCGCAGCCGGGCGAGGATGTCCTGCTCGACCACCGGGTCCACTGCGGAGGTGGCGTCGTCCATGATCAGCAGCCGGGGGCGGCGGACCAGGGCCCGGGCGATCGCCAGACGTTGCCGCTGCCCGCCGGACAGGGAGGTGCCGCGCTCCCCGACGACCGTGTCCAGACCGTCCGGCAGGGCGGCGACGAAGTCGTCGGCGCGGGCCGTGCGCAGCGCCTGCCACACCTGCTCGACGGTGTACGGCGCACCGGTGCTCGGGTCGGTCTGCCCGAGCGTGACGTTCTCGGCCACGGTGTCCTCGAACACGAACGCGTCCTGCGCCACCAGCGCGATCGCTGCCGTGCGGTCGCTGGAGCGTACCGACGGCGCAGGGAGCCCGTCGTAGCGCACCTCGCCGGCCGCCGGGTCCTGCAGGCGGGCGAGCACGTCCACCAGGGTGGACTTGCCCGAGCCGGTGGGGCCGACCACGGCCAGGGTCTGCCCGGCGGGCACCTCCAGGTCCACCTGGTGCAGCAGGTGCCGGGCGGGGCCGCCGGGCACGCCCGGGACGGTGACGGTGACGCCCTCGGCGGCCAGGTGCAGCCCGCCGGTGCCGGTCAGCGCCTGCTCGCCCTCGGCGAGGTAGCCGCGGGCGTCGATCACCCGGGAGATGCGCTCGTGCCCGACCAGGGACCGGGGCAGGTCACCGAGCACGAATCCGATCGCACGCACCGGGAAGGTCATCACGGTGAGCAGGTAGGCGGTGGTGACCACGGCCCCGGTGCCGGCCGCGCCCTCGGCCACCCGCATCGTGCCCACGGCGAGCACCGCCAGGGTGGCCAGCGCCGGCAGCGTGTCGATCACCGGGTCGAACACGCTGCGGATCCGCCCGACGGCCACGTTCGAGGCCCGCAGGTCCTGGGCGACCGCATCGAACCGGGCCTCCTCGAGCCGCTCGGTGCCCAGCGCCTTGACCACGGCGGCGGCCTCGAAGCTCTCGTGCGCCACGTCCGAGGTGCGCGCCCGCTCGTGCTGGACCTTCGTGATCGCCGGGGACATGTACCGCCGGTAGACCGCGTTGACGACGAGCACCAACGGCAGCACGCTCACCCCGATCAGCCCGAGGACCACGTCCGCGGAGAGCATCGCCACCGAGGCCACCAGCAGCATGGCCAGCACCCCGAGCGCGAACGGCAGCGGGGTGAACACGAAGCCTGCGGACTCGGCGTCGGCGTTCGCGTTGGAGAGAAGCTGCCCGGTGGGGTGGCGCCGGTGCCAGGACATCGGCAGCCGCAGGTACTGACGAGTGACCTTGCGCCGGTGGCCGGCCTGCACGTCGAAGGACGCCATCCCGGCGAACACCCGGCGCCCGGCCACCCCGACCGCGGTGAGCAGGCCGATGCCGACCAGGGCCAGGCCCGCCCACCAGATCGCCGAGCGCGGTACCCCCGAGCCCTCGATCGCCGGCACCACCACGGTGTCGGTGATCCGGCCGAGCAGCCAGCCCTGGGCGACCATGCCCAGGCCGTAGAGCACCGAGGCGCTGATCGCGATCGCGAAGGTGCGCGGTTGGGAGCGCAGCCCGCGCCCGATGAGCAGCAGGGAACGGCGGACCGCGCCGCCGGGCAGTGCGTACGGCTCGTCGACGCGTGCGGACGCAGTGGGCATGACGGCGTGGGCTCCCTGGCACCTCGTGGTGAAGCGTTCCCGCGCCGGTCGGCCGGCAGATGGCGCGCGCGGGTGAGGACGGGCTCATCTTCGCACACCGCGGGCGGCACCGGCTGTGCCAGGCTGGGAGCATGTGGGCGCAGGTGGAGATGCAGGCGTTGGCCGCGACCCTGCGGGCCGCCGGTCCGGACCAGGACACGCTGTGTGCCGGGTGGTGCACCCGGCACCTGGCCGCGCACCTGTACCTGCGGGCGCACCAGCCGTGGCACATGCTCGGCCTCCCGGGCGGTGCTGGGGTGGCCGAGCTGGCGCAGGAGTGCCGGGACCACGGCCGGTACGAGCAGGTGATCGAGGCGTTCACCGGCCCGGTGCGCTGGCCGTGGCGGCTGTCCCGGACCGGGCTGGTGGACGACCTGGCCAACCTGGTGGAGTACGTGGTGCACCACGAGGACGTGCGGCGCGCCGGGCCGGCGCCCGCACCGCCGCGGACGCTGCCACCGGCGATGGTGCACGCGATCTGGGCGACGTTCGTGCGCACCGCCCCCGGGTTCTACCTGCCCGCCCCGGTCGGGGTGCGCCTGGTCCTGCCCGGCGGCAGCACGTTCCGGGCCCGCCCGGGGGGTGACCCGGTGCGGGTGGTCGGGGAGCCGGTGGAGCAGGCACTGTATGCGATGGGCCGCCGGCAGCAGGCCCGGGTGGAGCTGCGCGGCAGCACGGCGCAGCTCGTGCGGTTCAGGCGCTGGGCCGACGGACGCTGAAGCCGGCCGCGGCGAGGGCGTCCTTGACCGATGCGATGGTCAGCGTGCCGAAGTGGAACACGCTGGCCGCGAGCAGCGCGTCCGCCCCGGCCCGCGCAGCCTGCACGAAGTGCTCGGCGGTGCCGGCACCCCCGCTGGCGATCAGCGGCACCCGCACCTGGGCGCGCACCTCCTGCAGCATCGGCAGGTCGAACCCGTCGGTGGTGCCGTCGGCGTCGATCGAGTTCAGCAGGATCTCCCCCACGCCCAGGTCCTGGGCCTGGCGCACCCACTCCAGGGCGTCGATCCCGGTGCCCCGGCGACCACCGTGGGTGGTGACCTCGTACCCCGACGGGGTGGCTGCGCCGTCCCGGGTGCGCCGGGCGTCCACCGAGAGCACCAGCACCTGGGAGCCGAACCGGTCGGCGACCTCGGCGATGAGCTCCGGGCGGGCGATCGCCGCGGTGTTCACCCCCACCTTGTCCGCCCCGGCCCGGAGCAGGGTGTCCACGTCCGCCACGGAGCGCACTCCCCCACCCACGGTGAGCGGCACGAACACCTGCTCGGCGGTCGCCGAGACCACCTCCACCGTGGTCGCCCGCCCCTCGGTGGAGGCGCTCACGTCCAGGAAGGTCACCTCGTCGGCACCGTCGGCGTCGTACCGGCGGGCCAGCTCGACCGGGTCGCCCGCGTCCCGCAGGTTCTCGAAGTTGACCCCCTTGACCACCCGGCCGGCGTCCACGTCCAGGCACGGGATGACCCGCAGCGCCACGCTCATCAGCCGTCTCCTTCCGTGCCGTCCAGGGCGGAGACGGCGAGCACGTCGATCACGTAGACGAGGGTATCGGTACCGAACGCCTGCTCCGGGGGCACCACCAGCATGATCTGCGACCCCACCCGGGCGTCGACGAGGCCGTTCTGCCAGCCCTCGATCAGACCGGTGAAGGCGATCGTGGTCGGGCCCTGCCCGGCGGCCCAGGTGGAGTTGACCACCTCACCGTCGGACCAGGACACGGCCACGTACCGCACGGTCACCGCCATCCCGGAGCGGACCTGGGCACCGTCGCCGCGGCGCAGCGGGATGATCTCCAGGCTGGTCGGCGGGTCGTCGTCCGGGATGGTCACCGTCGGCTCGCCGGTGGCGGCCACCTCGACCGTGGGTGCCCCGGCCGGCGGGTCGACCGGCTCGCCCCAGGCCCGGGTGTGCATCACGTCGTAGACGATCACCACCGGGTCCGGGCGCTCCGCGGTGCCCAGCTCCACCCGGAGCAGGCGGCTGCCCTCCGCGGCGCCCAGCAGGCTGTCGTAGAGGGGGCCGGCGTCCTCCTCGGTCACCCGCATCGTCTGCGGCTGGGAACCGAAGTTGTCCTCGATCACCTCACCCGTGGCCGCGTCCACCGCGAGATAGGACAGCAGCGCCACGTCCCCCTCGGCGAGCACGGTGCCCTCTCCCTCGATCACCGTGCTGGTCTCGGTCTCGGTGATCCGCAGCGGTGTGGGAAAGGTCACCTGCGGGAGCACACCGAACCCCCCACCCACGGTGACCTTCTCGATCGAGGAGGGTGCGCCGTCGTCCTGGGTGCAGGCCGACAGGCCGAGCACCAGGGCCAGCAGCACGGCCAGGACACCGACGAGGCGGGACGGGGCGGGGTGGGGGGTACGCACGGGGGCAGATCCTACGTGCCCGACCTTGCCGGCCGGGCGCGACCGGTCAGTCCGGCAGGTGCGCCAGCAGCGGGTCCCCCGGGCCGCCCATGGACGCGATCAGGGCCTCGACGCGTTCGTCCTCGCTCGTGAACGGGTCCTTGCACAGCACGGTGCGGCCGGCGTTGTCGTTGAGCTTCAGGTGCACCCAGTCCACGGTGTAGTCGCGCCGGCGGGCGGTGGCCGCCTGCACGAACTCCCCGCGCAGCTTCGCCCGGGTGCTCTGCGGAGGGGTGGCGGTGGCCTCGGCCACCTGCTCGTCGGTGACCACCCGGGTGACCAGCCCGCGGCGGGTGAGCCGCGCCTGCAGCCCGTGCTCGGCGGAGATGTCGTGGTAGGCCAGGTCCAGGCGCAGCACCCGCGGGTCGGACAGCGGCAGGTCGTGGGCGTCCGTGTAGCGGTCCAGCAGCCGCTTCTTGATCGCCCAGTCCAGGTCCCGCTCGACCAGGCTGTGCTCCCCGGTGCGCACCGCGCGCAGCCCGCGCTCCCACAGCTCCAGGACGGTGGCGTCGTGCCGGCCGCCCTCCGCGGCGCCGGCGAGGAAGTCCCGGGCCCGGTCCAGGTAGATCTGCTGGATCTCCACCGCGGTGCGGCGCGCCCCGCTGGCCATCGCCACCGGTGCGGTGCCGGTGAGGTCGTGGGAGATCTCCCGGATCGCCCGCACCGGGTTCTCCAGGGACAGCTCGGGGAAGATGTGCCCGGCCTCGAGCATGCGCAGCACGATGTCGGTCATCCCGACCTTGAGCAGCGTGGTGGTCTCCGACATCGAGGAGTCGCCGGAGATCACGTGCAGCCGGCGGTACAGGTCGGCGTCGGCGTGCGGCTCGTCGCGGGTGTTGATGATCGGGCGGGACCGGGTGGTGGCCGAGCTGGTGGCCTCCCAGAGGTGGTCGGCACGCTGGCTGAAGCAGTACACCGGGCCCCGGGAGGTGACCTGCACGTGCCCGGCACCGGTGAGCACCTGCCGGGTGATCAGGAACGGGACGAGCACGTCCACCACCCGGCCGAAGTCGCCGCGCCGGCGGATCAGGTAGTTCTCGTGGCAGCCGTAGGAGTTGCCGGCGGAGTCGAGGTTGTTCTTGAACAGGTGGATGCGCCCGGTGATGCCGTCGGCGTCCAGCCGCTCCTGCGCGTCCGCGGCCAGGCCGGCCAGGATGCGTTCCCCGGCCTTGTCGTGGGCGACCAGCTGGGCCAGGTCGTCGCACTCGGCGGTGGCGTACTCCGGGTGCGAGCCCACGTCCAGGTACAGCCGGGAGCCGTTGCCGAGGAACACGTTGGACGAGCGGCCCCAGGCCACCACCTTGCGGAACAGGTAGCGGGCAGCCTCCTCCGGGGTCAGGCCGCGGCCGTCCTCGGCGGCGCAGGTGAGGCCGAACTCGGTCTCCAGACCGAAGATCCGGCGGATCACGGACCCTCCGGAGAGGCCGGGGTGCCGGTGGGCTCGTCATCGGCCGGGGGCTCGGCGGGCGGTTTGGAGGGCCGTTCGGCGGGCGCGGGCGGTCCGGCGGGCGCGGGCGGTCCGGCGGGCGCGGGCGGTCCGGCGGGCGCTGACGGTTCGGCGGGCG
>CAZMDO010000040.1:0-15231 GCA_964564445.1 uncultured Ruaniaceae bacterium
CAACGGCTCCGGCAAGACCACGATGCTCTCCCTGGTCGCCTCGCTGCGCCGGCCCAGTGCCGGCCAGGTGCTCGTCGACGGTCAGGACCCGTTCGAGGACGAAGCACTGATGCAGCAGGTGTGCCTGATCCGGGAGTCCGGCGACGTGCTCTCCGACGAGAGGGTCGCCGTCAACCTGCGCTACGCCGCGGACTCCCGGCCCTCCTGGGACGCCGACCTCGCCGAACGGGTGATGGAGACCTTCCAGATCGATCGGAAGAAGATCGTCCGCCGCCTGTCCCGCGGGCAGCGCTCGGCGTTCGGCACGGTGCTCGGCCTCGCCTCCCGCGCCCCGGTAACCATGCTCGACGAGGTGTACCTCGGTATGGACGCCCCGTCCCGGTACGCCTTCTACGACCTGCTGCTGGCGGACTATCTCGCCCACCCGCGCACCATCATCCTGTCCAGCCACCTGATCGTGGAGATCGAGAACCTCCTGGAGCACGTCGTCATCCTGGACCGGGGCCGGGTGCTGGTCGCCGACGAGGCGGAGAACTTGCGCGCCCAGGGGCTGCAGGTCACCGGTCGCGGCGCGGACCTGGACGCGTTGCTCCCGACGCTGACCGGCATCACCGTGCTGGCCACCCGCACGCTCGGGCCGACCAGCCAGACCACCCTCACCGGGAGGCCCGAGCTGCTCCGCGCCGCCGAGTCGCAGCTGCGGGCAGCCGGGATGGAGATCGCCGGCATCGACCTGCAAGACCTCTTCGTCCACCTCACCGGGAGGGCCTGATGAACTCCGACACCACCACCCAGGCCGCACTCAGCGGCACCGTCGGCGGCTCCGGCCGGTGGCTGGGCCGGGCGAACCCGCACCGACCGCAGTGGCGCCGCACGCTGCGCTGGCTGCTCGGCATGCAGGCCTACCTCGGCCTCTGGTTCTGGGCCATCATCCTGCTGCTCGAGGTGCTCGCGCTGCTGGTCGCCTCCCGGTTCGGGCCGGTGCAGGTCTCGATGTTCCAGTTCGCCACCCACGGTGCGCTCTGGTTCCCGTTCTCGATGATGATCATCATCGCCGCGGCGATGCTCACCCCGCACGTCGCCCAGGGCCGCACGCGCCGCTCGTTCATTCGGGCCAGCCTGGTCACCGCGGTCGTGATGGCGATCGTCTACGGCGCCATCATGACGGCGGGACTCGCCTTGGAAGGGGTCGTCTACGACGCGTTCGGGTGGACCCAGGCCCACATCTCCGAAGCGGTCGCCGGCGCCGAACCGTCCGTCCCCTGGCGAGAGCCGGCGGCCCTCACCCTGCTCACCTACACCACCCGCACCGGTGGTGGCGCGATCGCCGGGCTGCTGGTCGGAGTCACCTACTACCGGTACCGGGCCTGGCGGGGCACCGCGCTGCTCCTGGTCACCGCCCTGCCTGCGCTGGCCGCCCAGGAGTCGATCAGCGGCCTGCTGCGCGGGCACGTCCCGAACGAGCTGCTGATCACCGGCCTGGTCTCGGTCGTCCTGATCGTCCTCGGTGCCATCGGCTATCACCTGGTCACCCGCACCGTGCCCATCACCCTCCCTCGGAGCTGATCATGCCCGTCATCGAAGCCCACCAGCTGCGCAAGACCTACGGCACCACCCGCGCCGTCGACGACGTCAGCCTCACCCTGGAGGAGGGGCAGATCGTCGCCGTCCTCGGTCCGAACGGGGCCGGCAAGACCACCACCGTGGAGATGATCGCCGGGCTGCGCCACCCCGACGCCGGCACCGTGCGGGTGCTCGGGCTGGACCCGCAGGCCGATCCGCACGCGGTCCGCGAGCACCTCGGCATGCAGCTGCAGGCCGCCCGCCTGCCGGGCCGGATCACGGTCGCCGAGGCGGTCCGGCTGTACGCCTCGTTCTACGCCGAACCTGCCGACCCGGCCGAGCTGATCGAGCGCCTCGGCCTGGCGGAGAAGGTCAGCACCGCGTTCAAGGACCTCTCGGGCGGGCAGCAGCAACGCCTGTCCATCGCGCTCGCCCTGGTCGGCAGCCCGAAGGTGGCCATCCTCGACGAGCTCACCACCGGGCTGGATCCGCACGCCCGGCGTGAGGTGTGGGGCCTGATCGAGTCCGTGCGTGACTCCGGGGTGAGCATCCTGCTGGTCACCCACTTCATGGACGAGGCCGAGCGCCTGGCCGATGAGGTGGTGATCATCGACGACGGTCGCGTGGTCGCCGCCGGCACGCCCGCCGAGCTCACCGCCCGGGCAGGCGGAGCGTACGCGTTCCAGATGCGCTTCGCCGAGCAGCTGCCCGCCGACCTGGTCGGCATGCTGCGCGCGCTGCCCGAGGTCACCGGGCTGGACGTGGCCGACCACGTCTGCACGGTGAGCGGACTACCCCAGGCGCTGCCCGCCGTCATCGGCCACCTCGGCCTCGCCGACCGGATCCCGACCGACATCCACACCCTGACCCGCTCGCTGGAGGACGTGTTCGTCCAGCTCACCGACGAGGTGCACCCGTCATGACCACCCTGACCCTGTTCTCCCGAGGCACCGGATCGCTGCTTCGGAGCGAGGCCCGCCTGTTCCTGCGCGACGGTGGTTCGCTGTTCTTCGCGCTCGCCTTCCCCGCCGTCGTCCTCGTCGGTGTCGGCCTGGCCATCCCCGGTATGGATGAACCGCTGCCCGCCGGCCCGGGTGCTGGCCTGCCCACCATCGCGTTGATGCTCCCGCCGGTGCTGGCGGCCGCGATGGCCACCCCCGCCCTGTCCACCGTGCCGTCCACGATCGCCGGCTACCGCGAGCAGGGCGTGCTCACCCGGCTGTCCACCACCCCGATGCGCCCGGTCGGGCTGCTGCTGGCCCAGCTGGTCGTCGGGGTCGTCGCGTTCCTTGCCGCCACCGTGCTGGCGCTGGTGGTCGGCGCCCTGGTGTTCGGCGTGCCGGTGCCGCGCAGCGTGCCCCTGGTGGTGGCTGCGGTGCTGCTCGGCGCGGTGGCGATGTTCGCCCTCGGGATGATCATCGCCGCACGCGCCACGAAGGCCTCCACCGCCCAGGGGATCGGCATGCTGGTGTACTTCCCGATGCTGTTCTTCGCCGGGATGTGGACGCCGGGCCCGGTGATGCCCGACGCGGTCGCCGCCGTGGCCACCTGGACCCCGCTCGGCGCGATCAGCCAGGCGATCTCGGCCGGCTGGCTCGGTGACGAGACCCCATGGCTGCAGCTGCTGGTGACCGCCGGCTACGCGGCGGTCGGGATCGTGGTGGCCGCCCGGCTGTTCCGCTGGAGCTGACCGCCGCACCGACACACCCGCTGCCCGGGCACCGGCCCACCACTGCCGGCGCCCGGGCACGGACCCTCCCGGTGCGATCCACGACGCCGACGGCGCGCTGCCTGCGCCACGGGGACTACCGCCCGCGCCACCGACCCGCTATTTTGTAACAGAGGGTTGTGAAATATTGGGAGGTAGGTCGGTGAGCGAGTCGATCGAGCACCTCGGCGTGCGGGATGGCGCCCGGGTGCAGACGCTGCAGGTGGTGGTCAAGGAGGAGACCCCGTTCCTGCCGAAGGTCGCATTCGTGCTGATCTCCCTGGCCTCGCTCGGTGGGGCCGTCTTCACCGGCCTGGGCCTGGGCGTCGCACCCGCAGGGCTGGGGCTGCGCTGGCTGACGTTGTGGTCCTTGGCACTGGCCGGAGGATTCCTCCTCTGGCGGCTGGTCTACCTGCGCAGCACCGAGCCCGGGGTGGACCAGGCGCGGCTGGAGGCGCTGAACCACACCGCACTGGCCCGTGCGGACCGGGTGGCGCGGGTGGTCGCGGTGATCGCGCTCGCCGGTGCGGCCGGGGCGTTCGTGGTGCCGGGCCTGGATGGTGCGCCACTGCAGCGCGGGCTGCTGGTGGCCGGGTCCGTGCTGCTGGCCGGGCTGCTGGCCCTCGGCGTGCGGCGGCGGGCCGCGGCGACAGCGGCGCTGGCCGTCGTCGCGCTCCTCCTGCTCGGCTGGGCGGGAACCGACGCGGGCACCGGCTGGCCACTGCTCGTCCGGGCGCTGCACCTGACCGCGTTCACCCTTTGGCTGGGCGGTGCGCTCTGGAACATCGCGGTGGCCATGCCGGCCGGGCGGCAGCACCCGAACGTGCCGGCCGTGCTCGCCGGCGCCAAGCAGCTGGACCGGTTCCGCTGGGTGGTGCGGTTCGCGCTGCCGACGATCATCGTCACCGGGCTGGTGATGGCCGGTGCGTTCCGCTCGCTGGGCCTGGACTGGTGGACGTCCTTCCCCGGTGTGCTGATCCCGCTCAAGGTGCTCGCGATCGTCGCCCTGGTGGTGGTGTTCATCACCTGCCCGCTGTTCCGGCACTGCTCTCCGGTGCAGGGCGTGTGCAACGTCGATGACCTGGACGGCCCGGACAGGCCGCAGCCGTGAGGAGTGAGCGGGTGCTGCTGGACAACCGGCGCACCCCGTGCGCCATCGGCCTGATCCGCGCGGACGAGACGATCCGCGACCTGGCGCCCGGCACCGTGCTGGAGATCTGGAGCAAGGACCGGTTCGCGCCGATGGAGATCCCGCTCTGGGCCGAGCGCGACGGCCACCGGGTGCAGGTGCGCGGCCGCGCGGGCTGGTGGCCGATGCGCTACTTCATCTTCGAGGTGACGAAGGGGGGCCGGCGGCAGCGCTGAGCCCGGCGACCGGCGGTCCCCTGTCCGCGTTCGCCGGTGCCGGCGGTCGGGTTGCTTAGGTTCGCCGGATCCCCGGCGGCCCAATCGGCGGGAAGTCGATCCGCCAGTCGGACGCTGTTGGCGACTCGTCCGCCAGGCCGAGGAGGGAACGCGTGCTGGTCAACGACAATCCCAGCTCCACCGCCGTCTGGTCCACCGATCCGGAACGCTGGTAGGCCTCCACTGCCCGTTTGCGGAGGTTGCCGTCGTCACCTGGGCCCAGCGCACCTTCCATGCCACGACCATAGCCACCGGCATCGGGCGTCTGCGCACCCAACGTGTCCGAGCGCACGTCCTGACCAGGTTGGGGCCACGGCCACGGACCTGGCATAATGTGCTGCTGTACTCAGCCCAGGTAGGCCCCTCTCACCTGCCCGGACTGGACCCCCGGACAGTGCCGGTGCCACACCCCACCAGGTTCTCGCGCGCGCGTCCACCCCGAACAAGCTCAGGAGTGTCCACCACAGTGGCAGTCAAGATCCGTCTCAAGCGCCTCGGCAAGATCCGGGCGCCGTACTACCGAGTTGTCGTCGCCGACTCGCGCACCAAGCGCGATGGTCGCGTGATCGAGGAGATCGGCAAGTACCACCCCACCGAGGAGCCCTCGCTCATCGACATCGATGGTGAGCGCGCCCGGTACTGGCTGGGCGTCGGCGCCCAGCCGACCGACCAGGTCCTCGCCCTGCTCAAGGTGACCGGCGACTGGCAGGCTCATCTGGGCCTGCCCGGTGCGGAGGGCACTCTCAAGCGCAAGGAGTCCGCCGAGGACGCCGCCGCCGAGGCGATCAAGGCCGCCGAGGCCGACGCCGAGCTGCGCAAGGCCAAGGCCGCCGAGGCCAAGTCCGCTGCCGAGGCCGAGGCTGCCGCCGAGGCGAAGGCCGACGCGGACGCCGCCGGCGAGACCGAGTCCGCGGACACCGAGGCTGCTGCCGAGGCTACCGAGGACGCCGAGTCGAGCGAAAAGTCTGAGTGATGCTCGCCGACGCGCTGGAGCACCTGGTCCGCGGCATCGTCGACCACCCGGACGACGTGCAGATCCGGTCCAAGTCGCTGCGCCGCGGTGACCTGCTCGAGGTGCGGGTCAACCCCAGCGACCTCGGCCGGGTGATCGGCCGCTCCGGACGCACCGCCCGGGCGCTGCGCACCGTGGTCGGGGCGCTGGCCACCGACGGTCCGGTGCGTGTGGACGTGGTGGACGTCGACCGGCGCTGACCGGCGAGAACGACAGATGAGCCGAGCGCAGGTCCGCTCCCGCGGGAGCGGGCCTGCGCTCGTCTCGTCGCAGAGACCAAGGGGAACAGGTGAACCAGCCCAGCGCTGACGACGAGGTCTCCCTGCGCGTGGCCACCATCGGTGCCCCGCGCGGACTGGCCGGGCAGGTCCGGCTCCGGCTGCACACCGACGACCCACGGACCCGGCTGGCCACCGGGACGGTGCTGAGCACCGAACCGGCCGCCGTCGGGCCGCTGCAGGTGGCCAGCATCCGGCAGGTGCAGCAGCACTGGTACGCCACCTTCGACGGCGTCAGCGACCGGACCGGCGCCGAGGCACTGCGCGGCGTGGTGCTGCTCGCCCCACCCGATGAGAGCGAGGCCGAGGCCTGGTACCCGCACCAGCTGGTCGGGCTGCGCGCCGAACGCGCCGACGGCACGCTGCTGGGCACCATCGACGGCGTGGAGCACCTGCCCGCCCAGGACGCCCTGGTCCTCACGGAGGTCGGCGGAGCGCGCACCCTGGTCCCGTTCGTCACCGCGATCGTGCCGGTCGTGGACGTCCCCGGTGGCCGGGTGGTCCTCGACCCGCCGAACGGGCTGCTCGCCAGCGACCCCGACGAGGACGGCGAGCAGGAATGACCGGCCGCATCGACGTCGTCACCATCTTCCCCGGCTACCTCGCCCCGCTCGAGCTCAGCCTGGTGGGCAAGGCCCGAGCCGCCGGGCTGCTCACCGTGGACGTGCACGACCTGCGGGACTGGACCACCGACGCCCACCGCACCGTGGACGACACCCCGTTCGGCGGCGGCGCCGGGATGGTGATGCGCCCGGACGTGTGGGGCCGGGCCCTGGACGAGGTGCTCGCTGCCGATGCGGACGCAAGCCGCACCGTGCTCGTGCCCACCCCCGCCGGGGAACCGTTCACCCAGGCGATGGCCGAGGAGCTCGCGCTGCTGCTCTGCGCCGGCGGCCAGCTCGCCCTCGCCTGCGGACGCTACGAGGGCATCGACGCGCGCGTGGCCGAGCACTACCAGGGTACCGGCGAGGCCACGGTGCGGGAGGTGTCCATCGGCGACTACGTGCTGAACGGGGGAGAGGTCGCCGCGTTGGTGATCATCGAGGCGGTCGCCCGGCTGCTGCCCGGGGTGATCGGCAACCCGGACTCCCTGGTGGAGGAGTCGCACGGGTCCGCTGGGCTGCTGGAGTACCCGGTGTACACCAAACCACCGGCCTGGCGCGGGCTGGGGGTGCCCGAGGTGCTGCTCTCCGGCGACCACGGTCGCATCGCCCACTGGCGCCGCCGCCGCGCCGTGGACCGCACCGCCGCACGCCGCCCCGACCTGATCGAGGCCCTCGGCCCGGCGCAGGTGCGCCCCGCCCGCGCCGCCGACGCCGAGGCCCTCGCCGAGGTCGCGGCCCGCACCTTCCCGCTGGCCTGCCCGCCCTCGGTGCCCCCCGATGACGCCGAGGCGTACGTGGCCGAGCACCTGACCGCGGAGATGTTCCGCCGCTACCTGCGCGACCGGCGCCGGCACGTGCTGGTGGCCGAGGTCGGTGGCGCGATCGTCGGCTACACCCTGCTGGTGGTCGGCGCGGCGGAGGACGAGCAGGTGCGTGCCGCCGCCCCCGAGGCCGGCGGGGAGCTGAGCAAGTGCTACACCCTGGAGGACTTCCACGGCCGCGGGGTGGCCACGGCGCTGATGACCGAGACGCTCGCCCTCGCGGCACGGATCGGGCTGCCGGCGCTCTGGCTCGGGGTGAACCAGGCGAACGAACGCGCTCAACGCTTCTACCGCAAGCACGGGTTCGACCGGGTGGGGGAGCGGACGTTCACGGTCGGCTCGCGTACCGAGCACGACTACGTGATGGCGCACACACTCGACGCTCGCTGATTTCTCCGGTCCGCGCCGGTGTGGCAGACTAGGCCAGTCATGCCGGGCACACGCCGCCTCTGCCACAGGGGAGCGGGTTCTACGGCCCAGGCCTGACTCTCGACTCGGAGGCGGCTGGTGCCGCCCGGACTTGCGCGGGTGACCTGTGGCAGCCGTGGGAAGGTGCACGATGAACATCCTGGACAACGTCGACGCTGCTTCGCTGCGTGAGGACATCCCCGAATTCCGCCCCGGTGACACCGTCAAGGTGCACGTGAAGGTGATCGAGGGCAACCGGTCCCGTATCCAGATCTTCCAGGGTGTCGTCCTGGCCCGCTCCGGCGGTGGCGTGCGCGAGACCTTCACGGTCCGCAAGGCCTCCTTCGGCGTCGGCGTGGAGCGCACCTTCCCGCTGCACTCCCCGACCGTGGACCGCATCGAGGTGGCCAGCCGGGGTGTGGTGCGCCGCGCCAAGCTGTACTACCTGCGCGACCGTCACGGCAAGGCCGCGAAGATCCGCGAGCGCCGCGAGACCGCCGCGAAGTGACCCTCGGCCCGGCGCCGCACCGGCGCCGGGCACGATGTGAACACAGGGCGCGAGGTGCGCGCGACGAGGACGAGGTGAGATGGCGGCTGCCGACGAGCACGAGGACCGCCGCCCCACCTCCGCGCACCCTGACGAGGCGCTGACCGGCGCCGAGCAGAGCGCCAGCGAGACCACCAGCGGGTCCGCGGGCAGCGAGAAGGACGGCAAGCCCCGCCACCCGGTGCGCTCCTTCCTGCGCGAGAGCGTGATCGTGGTCGTCTCCGCGCTGGTGCTCTCGCTGGTCATCAAGACGTTCCTGGCGCAGGCGTTCTACATCCCGAGCGTCTCGATGGAACCCACGCTGATGGTCGGCGACCGGCTGGTGGTGAACAAGCTGGTGCCGCAGGTGATGGACATCCACCGCGGCGACGTGGTGGTCTTCCTCGACCCGGGCGGGTGGCTGGACACCGAGCCGCACGAGCTGAACGCCGCCGAGCAGGTGCTCACCTGGATCGGGCTGCTGCCCGAGCACGCCGACGAGCACGTGATCAAGCGGGTGATCGGCACCGGTGGCGACCATGTGGTCTGCTGCACCGCCGAGGGGCTGATCACCGTGAACGGCGAACCGATCGAGGAGCCGTACATCGTGCCCGGGGCGGTGCCGAGCGAGAAACCGTTCGACGTGACCGTGCCGGCGGACCACCTGTTCGTGCTCGGCGACAACCGCCCCCGCTCCGCAGACTCCCGGGCACACGCCGGTGCGGTGGGCGGCGGGTTCGTCCCGGTGCGTAATGTGGTGGGTAGAGCATTCGTCATCACCTGGCCACTGGACCGCATCACATGGCTGAGCAACCCCACCGAGACCTTCGCCGGCGTCCCCGACCCGTGAGGTCGGCAGCCCCCACCCGCGCGCTGGAGCGCGAGCTGCTCGCCGCCGGGCACCCGCTGGTGGCCGGGATGGACGAGGTCGGCCGTGGCGCCCTGGCCGGGCCGGTGAGCGTGGGCGTGGTGGTGGTGGACGCCACCACCGGGCGGATGCCCGCCGGGCTGCGGGACTCCAAGCTGCTCCGCCCCGAGGTGCGCCAGAAGCTGCAGGCACCGATCCGGCGCTGGTGCGCCGGTGGGGCGGTCGGGCACGCCGGGCCGGCGGAGATCGACCGGCTGGGCATCATCGCCGCACTCCGGCTGGCCGGCACCCGGGCGCTGTCCGCTCTCTCCGAGAGCGGCCTGGTGCCGCCGGTGGTCATCCTCGATGGCTCGCACGACTGGCTCACCCCACCCGGGTCGACGACGGCGCCCGGCCTGTTCGAGGGTCCGTTGCCTCCCGTGGTGCGTACGCAGGTGAAGGCGGACCTGCGCTGTGCGGTGGTGGCCGCCGCGAGCGTGCTGGCCAAGTGCGAGCGGGACGCGATGATGGTTGCCCGGCACGAGGAGCACCCGGCCTTCGGCTGGGCGCAGAACAAGGGCTACTCGGCACCGGAGCACCTGGCGGCGCTGCGTGCGCACGGCCCGTGCGAGCTGCACCGGCGCAGCTGGGCGCTGCCCACCGGCCCCGGGGCGCTGCCCACCGGCCCCGGGGCGCAGGAGCAGGCGCTGGTCGAGGACGAGCACGACCCTGCTCCGGTGGCGGCCGAGGTGCCACTGGTCCTCGAGCCCCTCGAGAACGTCGACGACCTCGACGACGCGCTCGAGGGTGCCTGACCTGCTGCCCGCACCCGTGCCCGCGGTGCATGATGGAGGGGTGAGCAGCGAGGATCTGGAGAACTACGAGACCGACATGGAGCTCGCGCTGTACCGCGAGTACCGCGACGTGGTCAGCCTGTTCTCCTACGTGGTCGAGACCGAGCGACGCTTCTACCTGGCCAACCACGTGGACCTGCAGGTGCGGTCCGCCGGCGGCGAGGTGTTCTTCGAGCTCACCCTGGCCGATGCGTGGGTGTGGGACATCTACCGCTCCGCGCGGTTCGTGAAGTCGGTGCGGGTGGTCACGTTCAAGGACGTCAACGTCGAGGAGCTGGCCAAGCCGGAGCTGGACCTGCCGGGCTGATGCACGCGGCCCGTCCGGCTGGGGCGCAGCGCCCACCGGGCTGAAGGGACCCGCCCACCCGGCTGAAGCGCCCCCGCCTACCTGGCCGAAGCACCCGGCCCACCGGACTGAAGCACCCGCCGTCGTGCCCCGGTTTCCACAGGGGGCCCCTCCTGCTCCGACGAGCCGTGCCCGCACTGTCACAGGATCGCCACAGGAGGTGATCCGATGGCAGCGAAGGACGACCTGGGCCGTACCGGGGAGGAGCTCGCCCGCCGCTGGCTGGAACGCGGCGGCTGCACGGTGCTGGACCGCAACTGGCGGTGCCGCACCGGGGAGATCGACCTGGTCGCCCGGGACGGTGACGACCTCGTGGTGGTCGAGGTGAAGACCCGGCGCAGCCTGCGCACCGGGCACCCGGCCGAGGCGGTGACGGCGCAGAAGCTCGGCCGGCTGCGCACGCTGGCCGGGCTGTGGTTGGCCGAGCACGACGTGCACGCCGCCGGGGTGCGGGTGGACGTGATCGCCATCTGGCTGCCGCGTGGGGGACCCGCCCGGATCGACCACCGCCAGGGGGTGCTCTGAGATGTCCGGCCAGCCGCTGCGCGCCGCCCGTACCCTCTCGGTGGCCCTCGTCGGCCTGGAGGGACTGATGGTGGAGGTGCAGAGCGCCCTGCACCAGGGGCTGCCCGGGTTCCAGCTGATCGGCCTGCCGGACACCGCCGCTGCCGAAGCGCGGGAACGGGTCCGCGCCGCGGTGATCGCCACCGGGCTGACCTGGCCGAGCCTGCGCCTGGTGGTGAACCTTCGTCCGGCGGACGTGCGCAAGTCCGGCTCCGCCTTCGACCTGGCCGTGGCGGTGGCGGTGCTGCTCGCCGCCGGGCTGGCCCCGGACCGGCGGGCCGAGCACCGGGTGCACCTGGGTGAGCTCGGCCTGGACGGCACCGTGCACCCGGTGCGCGGCGTGCTGCCCGCCGTGGCAGCGGCGGTGGCCAACGGGCATCCGGACGTGGTGGTGCCGAGCCAGAACGTGCCCGAGGCCGAGCTGGTGCCCGGCGCCCGGGTCACCGGGGTGGCCCACCTCAGCCAGCTCGCCCACGCCTACGGGGTGGAGGAGGTGCGGATGCTGCAGCCGGTCGCCACGCAGGAGAAGGAACCGGGGCCCACCACCGAGCCTGCCGTCAAGGACCTCGCCGACGTGATCGGCCAGGAGCAGGCCCGGCACGCCCTGGAGGTCGCTGCGGCCGGCGGGCACCACCTGTTCCTGTCCGGGCCGCCGGGGGCCGGCAAGTCGATGCTCGCCGCCCGGCTGCCCGGGCTGCTGCCGGACCTGGACGACGCTGCCGCCGTGGAGGTCACCACGGTGCACTCCGTGGCCGGCACCTACCGGCCCAGCAGCGGGCTGATCCGGCGGCCCCCGTACGAGGCGCCGCACCACACCGCCAGCAAGGCCGCCATCATCGGCGGCGGCAGCCGCACCCTGCAGCCCGGGGCGGTGGTGCGCGCCCACCGCGGGGTCCTCCTCCTCGATGAAGCCGCCGAGTTCCCCAGGACCGTGCTGGACACGCTGCGCCAGCCGATCGAGGAGGGGCAGGTGGTCCTGGCCCGGGCCAGCCAGAGGGCCACGTTCCCGTGCCGGGTGCAGCTGGTGCTGGCCGCGAACCCGTGCCCGTGCGGCTGGGCCAGCGGGAAGGGGCTGCGCTGCCGGTGCACGCCCAAGGCACTGCGGGACTACGCCGGCAAGCTCTCTGGGCCGCTGCTGGACCGGGTGGACATCCGGGTGGACGTGGCCGCCGTGCCCCGCGCCCAGCTGTTCAGCAGCCGCACGGCGGAACCCAGCGCCACCGTCGCCGCCCGGGTAGCCGCCGCGCGCGCCGCGCAGGCCGAGCGCTGGCAGCACACCCCATGGCGCACCAACGCCGAGGTGGACGGCCCGTGGCTGCGGGACTACACCGGGCGCATCGACCCGCACCTGCTCGCGCCGCTGAAGCGGGTGGCCGACACCCCGGAGCTGAGCATGCGTGGCGTCGACCGGGTGGTACGCGTCGCCTGGACGCTCGCCGACCTGCACGGACTGGACCACCCCGGCCCGACCGAGCTCGGTGCCGCCCTGACCCTGAGGAATCGAGACCTCGATGCCTGATGCGCTGACCTTCGACACCAGCGATGACCTGCTCGCCCGCGCCGCCTGGTCCCGGATCGCCGAACCCCGGGACGCCGAGGCCGGTGCTCTGGTGCAGGCGCTCGGCGCCAGTGCCGCACTGGAGTGGCTCCTCGGCGCGGCGGCCGGAGCCTGGTCCGACCCGCCCGTGCTGGCCGCCGGGGCGCACTGGCACGCGGCCGCGAGACGATGGCTGCCTCGGCTGGACGGCCTGGACCCGGTGCGGGACCTCGACGTGCTCGCCCGGCGCGGCGGGCAGGTGCTGGTGCCCACCGACCCGCGCTGGCCCGCTGCCCTGGCTGACCTGGGCACCGACGCGCCCCCGTGCCTGTGGCTGCTCGGCGACCCGGCTGCCCTGGCGCCGCGGGCAGCGGTCGCGGTGGTCGGGTCGCGCGCGTGCAGCCCGTACGGTGCGGAGATCACCGGGACGATCACCAGCGAGCTGGTCGCCGAGGGCGCCACCATCGTCTCCGGTGGGGCGTTCGGTGTGGATGCTGCCGCGCACCGCGCCACGCTCGCCGGTCACGGCACCCCGGTGGCGGTGATGGCCGGTGGGCTGGACCGGTACTACCCGACGGGCAACGCCGCCCTGCTCGCCGAGGTGGCCCGCTGCGGTGCGGTGGTCGCCGAGGTGCCACCGGGCAGCTCGCCGATGCGGCACCGGTTCCTGTCCCGGAACCGGCTGATCGCCGCGCTCGCCGAGGTGGTCGTGGTGGTGGAGGCCTCGTGGCGGTCCGGGGCGCTGAACACCTGCGGGCACGCTGCCGACCTGGGCCGCACCGTGGCCGCCGTGCCCGGCCCGGTGACCTCTTCGACCTCCGCCGGGTGCCACCGGCTGATCCGGGAGGGCGCCGTGTGCGTGACCGACGCTGCCGAGGTGCTCGAGCTGCTCGGCCCGCTCGACGCCGCTGCCGGTGCGCCCGAGCCACCGGTCGCCCCCGGGCTGCTCGACGGGCTGGACCCCGCCCAGGCCGTGGTGCTGGACGCCCTGCCGGCCCGCGCCGGTGCCGAGCTGCCCGGACTGGTGCGCAGCAGCGGGCTGGCCGAGGCCGAGGTGCGCTCCGCGCTCGGGTTCCTCGAGCTCGCCGGCCGGGTGGAGCGGGACGGGGTGCGCTGGCGCCGGGCTCGCCGGTGAGTCACTGGTCGCGGCGGTCATGCCTGTGGGTCACGGACCGGTCGCCGTGGTCCAGCGGCGAGTCCGCTGCCGGGAGCCCGCGCGCTGCTGAGGGTGGACCCTCGGCCGATGGTGCACGCTTTCGCCGGGCTGGTCCGGGCAGGACGAGCAGCACCGCACCGGCACCGAGAAGCAGCCCGGCGATCAGGTCCGCGCCCGGGTTCATGCCGATCCGGGTCACCACATGCCGGCCGTCCACCTGCCACTGGCAGGTCAGCTCGGCCGGCAGGATGCGGTAGCTCGACCCCCGGAAGCTCGGGTACGGGCTGTCTTCGTAGCCTGGTGGCAGCGTCTCGGTCCGGTTCTGGCAGATGATGTCGGTGCCGGTGCGCAGCGGTGCCGCCTGGTAGACCACCCCGACGAACAGACCGAGCAGCAGCACCACCGCGCCCAGCCTCCGCGTCCGCATGTGTCCACTGTGCCACGCTGGTGCCATGACGAGGGCGGAGGAGCAGCGTGACGCCGGGCTGCTGGACGCCTTCGCCGGCCACCTAGGCATCCAGCGCGGCCTGTCCGAGCACACCGTGCGTGCCTACTGCGGGGACGTGCTCACCCTGCTCGCGCTGCTGCCGCACGGCCCGGACGGCACCGAGCCGGCCGACCTCGGTGCGCTCACCCTGACCACGCTGCG
The DNA here is from genome assembly GCA_964564445.1 of uncultured Ruaniaceae bacterium. GTDB lineage: Bacteria > Actinomycetota > Actinomycetes > Actinomycetales > Beutenbergiaceae > Ruania. Next base: position 14,279 of record CAZMDO010000040.1, read on the forward strand.
CCGCTGGCTCGCCCAGGAGTCCGGCCGCGGCCTGGCCCGGGCCACGCTGGCGCGCCGCGTCGCCGCCGTGCGCTGCTTCACCGCCTGGGCCCACCGCACCGGCCGCACCGCCACCGACCCGGGCGTCCGGCTGCTCTCCCCGCGACCGGATGCCACCGTGCCGCAGGTGCTCACCGCCGAGGAGGCCGCCGCCGTGCTGGACACCGCCCGCGAGCTGGTCGCCGCCGCGGAGAACCCCACCGGTCGGGCGCGGGCGACCCGGGACTGGGCGGTGCTGGAGCTGCTGTACGCCACCGGGGTGCGGGTGGCCGAGCTCGTCGGCGCCGACGTGACCGACGTCAACCTGGCCGAGCGGTTGCTGCGGGTGCTCGGGAAGGGCGACAAGGAACGCATGGTGCCGTTCGGGCGCCCGGCGAGCAACGCCGTCGAGCAGTGGCTGGCGGTGCGCGACCACCTGCTCCCGGAGCAGGCCACAGACCCCGGTGCGCTCTTCCTCGGCACCCGCGGCGGGCGGCTCGGCGCCCGGCAGGTGCGTGACCTGGTGCACCGCAGCACCGGTCTCGCCGGTGTGCGCGACCTCGCCCCGCACGGGCTGCGGCACTCCACCGCCACCCACCTCCTCGACGGCGGTTCCGACCTGCGCTCGGTGCAGGAGGTGCTCGGGCACGCGTCGCTGTCCACCACCCAGCGGTACACGCACGTCTCCACCGAACGGCTCCGCTCGGCGTTCACGCAGGCGCACCCGCGCGCCTGACCCGCCTGCCAGTCGGGCAGGCACACGGGGCGGGCCCCGACCCGGCGGGCAGGCGCGCGGAGCGGGCCCCGACCCGGCGCAGGCACGCGGAGGCGGGCACAGCCTCCGGCCCGTCCTCGCTCGGCGCATGCGGGCATGCGGGGGCTGGCCTAGGCTGGAGGCATGGCGACGATGCCCGCATACTCCCCGGACGCGGCGG
>CAZMDO010000041.1:0-14894 GCA_964564445.1 uncultured Ruaniaceae bacterium
CAGCTGCCGAGCCCGGGCACCAGCGAGCCTGCCGCCGCTCATCCCGGCAGCGCGAACCTGCCGCCGCTCATCCCGGCAGCGCGAGCGGCACCTCACACCGGAGCCCAGGATGGCGGACCAACTGTGGGTCGGTCCGGGCCCTCCGCTCTGCGCTGCCGACTGCCCGAACGGCCCTCGCCCCGGACCAACCACGGTGCTTGGCTGGTTCCATCGATGGGTTCAGCACGGGAGGGAACCATGCAGTGCATGCACAGGTAGCAGCACAGTCGAAGTCCCCTCATCGGGCAGACGGGACCAGAACCCGGCAGCTGGCCCTGCCTCCGCGATCCTCGCCGGTAACCGCCCGCACGCTCGACGCGGTCCAGCGGGCGGCCGGCAACCGCGTCGCGATGGCTGCTCTTGGGGATCGGCCACCAGTCGTGCAGCGGCTGACGGACCTTACTCCCGCTCAGCAGACGAAGGCCATCAAGTACGTGAACACGAGTCTCGCGGACCTCGGCAGCCAACATACCTGGGCGGCGGCCGATCAGCTGCTCACCACTGAGGAGCACACCACGCTGAGCACACTGTGGAAGCAGAAGGTGGGCAAGAAGAGCACCCACGGTCCAACTCTCGCCAAGGCTGGTCTGGCGCTGGCGCAGGAGATCGTCCGCCTGCTCGTACCCCGAGACGTGGTGGCCTACGCGAACAACTTCGACAGCAAGCACACCACGACTCCGCTAGCTGCGAACTCGGCGGTAGTACTGGGCAGGCTTCGCCAACCGAAACCGCTCTGGAGCACAGTCTTCGATACCAACTACTTCGTGGCCACGTTGACCCAGGAAGCACACGGGAAGGACGATGGTCAGTACGAGTGGGAGGGCTACGCACACACCGTCGGTGCCAACCTCAGCCTGGCCCGATGGGACAACGGCGACTATCACCGACAAGAGCCCGGGATGTTCTTCTTCAAAGTGGTGTACACCATCGCCACAGGCGGCCGAGACCGCACCATCACAGCCCTGCATCTGGAGACCGACAACGGCTGACTGGGTTCCCAGGCGCGGCAGACATCACCGCGCTCGGTCCCACGATGGCCCAACTGCTCGAGCACCTCTCGCCGGCCAGCAGGTCCGGGAGACCCCACGAAGGCCGCTGCGGTACGCAACCAGCTTCAGCGGACGCCGCTCATCCCGGCAGCGCGAGCCGCACCTCACACCGGAGCCCGGGCGCACCGGCCACCCGCTGATCGGCGGTGACCAGAGCGCAGCCCTCGACTTCGGCACCGGCCACGTAGGCCGCGTCGTAGCCGCTCAGGTTGTCGCGGAGCTGCCACATCCGGCCAAGCAACCGCGCCACCGGGACCGCCTCGATGGCCACCTCCGCGAGCGCGTCCAGCGCCTCCACCGCTCGCGCTGGAGCGACCTTCCCGCCGAGGCTCAGCCCGCGGATCACCGAGTACACCTCGACCAGGAGGTGGTCGGGTCCGAGCCAGTGGTCGTCGTCCCCGAGGCGGGAACGGGCCGCCTCGCCCACGTCGCCATCGTCGACCAGAGCGTTAGCGAGTGCTGAGGCATCGACGACGATCACGGGAGGTCTCGCCGGCTACGAACCAGCCGCTCCTGCCGTTCGGCACGGGCTGCCGTCAGAGCGCCGGCCGCCTCGTCCGGCGTCAGGCGCGAGCCGTCAGAGCGGCCCGCGAACCGCTCCAGCAGCTCCGAGTTGCGCGAGCGCCGTGCCTCGTTCTCCACCAGCGCGAGGAGGTAGGCCTGGAGCGACTGACCCCGTTCCCGGGCCCGTTGCGCCAAGGCGTCCCGGATCTCCTCGGGAACATCGCGGATCTGCAGAGCGGGCATGCATGCATTTTACATGCACCGCGCTGCAGGACTCAGGCACCGGTCCCGGGCTCGGACACCCGCATCGGCAAGGGCGGCCGACCGCTCCCCCACGTGAATCGATGCACTCGTGACCGGGCCCGATGGCTCGTGCTCCCGGGTACCTACCGAGTGCGCCAGCTGCCGAGCTCATCCCGGCGGGGCAGGCGGGTCTCGGCGGGTTCGCGGCGCCAGGAACGCGAGCACGGTCTCCCGCAGCACCGGGCCCTCACGCTGGGCGGTGAAGGCCTCCGCGGTCGCGACCTGCTCCAGGAAGCCGTCGAGCAGCAGGCGCACCCAGGAGGCGAGCCGGGCGGCCGGCAGGTCGGTGCGCGCCCGCCCGGCCTGCTGGGCCCGGGTGAGCCACCCGGTGAGCAACGCGCGCTGGGCGTCCTCGTCGGCCTGCAGCGCTGCGACCACCCGCGGTTCGTGCATCACCGCGGCGACGGCGAGCACGAACCCGCCCACCCGGGGGTCGGCGGCGTCGGCGATCGCCTGGTCCACGATCGCCTCGATCGCAACAACAGGATCGTCCAGGTCCCGCAGCCGGTCGGCGAGGTCGCCCACCTCGGCGGTGCCGAGCGCCAGGATCGCCAGCAGCAGGTCCACCTTGGTCGGGAAGTAGTGGAAGAACGTGCCCGACCCGATGCCCGCCTCGCGGCAGATCGCGGCCGTGGTGGCGCCCTCGTAACCCCGGGCGGCGATCACGGTCAGGGCGGCGTCGATGATCTGTAGCCGCCGGGCCTCGTGCCGCTGCGGGTCGACGGTACGCGCCACGTCACGCTCCTGCCGTGCGGCGCACCTGGATTCGACCGTCACGCTCCCGCACGGCCAACCGCGCCTCGCGCAGGTCCACCTCGGCCTCGGTCCGCTCAGCGGTCCCCTTCTTCGCAGCACGCCAGCGACGCACCAGGCGGTGCTCGGTGCTGCTGAGGCCGGGCCGCCCGTCCTGCCAGCGCCGGTAGTCCGCCTCGAAGGGGTCGGCCTCCAGGTAGCGGTAGCCGTGCTGGGTCAGCGCCGCGCGCAGGCGATCGGTGCCGATGCCGTCTGCGTCCAGCCTGGCCAGCACGCCGCCCTGGTGGTCCAGCACGACGGCGTAGCGCCCCTCCCGGTGCACGCTCGCCACGTCCGCGTGGTCCAGCCAGCCGTCCCGGCCCTTCTGCTCATGCTCGATCCCGTCGGCATCCACGGTCAGGGTGAGGCCCTCGTGCACGATCGCTCTGGCCAGTCCTGCACCGGCGACCACACCGAGCACCACACCCGCCGGCAGGCTCCAGGCCAGCGGGAGACCGGCGACTACCTCGAGCAGTCCGTGCACCGGGATCGGCGTGCGCTCCAGCAGATCGACGAGCCAGCCGGCTACCGGCGCAGCAATCAGGCCGAGCACGGCGCCGAGCACGATCGCCCCGGCCCCGAAGAGGATCGGGACCGCGGCCGGTTGACGCACCTGGGTGGAGTCCATGGCCGCAATACTAGAGTAGCTGCTCTAGTAATTGTTACGTGCCGGGCAGGTCGCTCCGGACGGGGCCGGGCCGATCTCCAGACCGACGCCCAGCACCCCGGTGCGATGCCGGAGCCAGGCGAGCTCCGCCGTCGTGCTCTGCCACGACGCCCGCGACCAGCACCGTGAGCTGGGCCCAACCCCGGTGAACCACCTCAGGACCCTCCCCGAGCCCAGAACCAGGGTCGGACCAGGGTGGTTCCCGATGGTGGCGCGGGCCACCGGACCGGGAGAGTGGTCTCAGGCCCGCTGGAGGGGCGGGCCGCCCACTTCCACTGGAGGATTCCGATGGCGTTGCGACTCCTGATGGCCATTGCGGCGATTGCTGGGACCGTGCTCGGGCTCACCGGATGCGGATACCTGTCGGCCGGACCCACCGCCACCGAGGACCGGCCGGTGCCCGATGGCCTGTCGGCGGTGGTGCTGCAGGACACCGGGAGCCTCAACGTGGCCCCCGGCGACCCGGCACTGACCATCACCGCCGGTGAGAACGCGCTGGACCGGATCCGCTCCACCGAACGCGCCGGTGCGCTGCACCTGTCGGTGGGCCGCGGCTTCTGGAACAGCCCCGGACCGATCGACTACGAGCTCAACCTGCCCGAGCTGGACGCGGTCACCATCGACGGCGCCGGTCAGGTCACCGCCCAGGCGGTGCCCACCGAGACCCTGACCGTGCGGGTGGAGGGGGCCGGGGAGGTGCTGATCACCGACGTCGACGCCGAACGGGTCTCGGTGCACATCGAGGGCAGCGGGGACGTGCGCCTGCGCGGCCAAGCCGACCGGGTGGAGGTGCACATCGAGGGCGCCGGGGAGTTCGACGGCGACGAGCTCACCGCCCGCACCGCCGTGGCCGGGATCGACGGCGCCGGCGACATCACCATCCACGCCACCGACACCCTGGACGCCTCCATCACCGGGGCCGGCACCATCCGGCACACCGGCGGCGCCGAGGTGACCAAGGACATCGACGGCCTCGGCGAGATCGTCGGCAGCTGAGGCTGAGCGCTCTGCACTGGTTCGCGTACCGGCGGACACGGACAGCGACCTATCCCCTGCTCCGTCATCCCGGCTCCTCGCTGCTCCACACGTAGGTTGCCGGATTCCACCACCCGTCGGTCTGGCTCCTGCTCAGGATGGGGTCTAGGAAGGCGTTCGCTAGTCCAGCAGCAGCAGCAAAGCTCAGTCCGTCGCACTTGGGCGTGCTGGCCGCCTCCTTGGAATATCGCGCCGACCACTCCGGCGGTACGTCCAGCGAGGGGCAGTCGGGCAGCCCGCGCCGCGAACGCTCCGCCTCGATCGCATTCCACAGCGCGGCTGCATCAAACCGCAGCGTCCGAGCGAACACCACAAGGTCAACCAGGTCACGCACCCGACTCGACCGTCGGTCCCGGTTGATGCCATACCGCGTCTCCGTCGCACAGAGCTTGTCGGCAACGTGGTCGACGGCAGGGTACACGCAGTACGTGGGCGTTTCGATGCCGTCAATCGTGAACGGCATGGTCGGTGCGACGCGGTCGGGTTCCGCCGTCATCACGGCGCCCACCACGAGGTCCACGGTGAACGTCTCGAACACTGCCGGCCCGAGCAACGCCTCCACGTTGATGCGCATCCCGTCAACACCCGGCTGCCCATCGGGATCACCGGCGGCGGACTGGCCTGTGACTTGGAACGTGAACGGATCACCGGCATCTCGCTGGCAGGCGGTGCGGATCGACGCTACCGCTTCGTCAATGTTGTTGAGGCGAGCCAGGAGGTCGATGTCCTTGCTGTGCCTCGCGTCGACTACGCGAGCGAGGACCGCGACCCCGCCCTTGAGGATCCACGTCTCGTCCTGGAAGACACGAGCAAGGAAGCGGGAGTAGACAAACTGGCGCTGGAGCTCGCCGGCGTGGTGGCCAGAGTGCTGCGCGGCGTTCCTGGCTCGATCCTTGATTGACCTGCGCCAAGCGTGCGGTGCCCGGTCGACCGGCCTCATGAGCTCACCTCGGTCTCGCGTTCAGCACCATGATCAGCCGTCGCCTCCTTCTCAACGACGGTGAGAACGGCATCAGCGATCGGACCGGACCACCGGGTCGGGTCCGCCACCTCGTGAAGCTGCTCGAGAATGGTGATGTTCCGCACCAGGTCGACAGTCCCGGTGCCTTCAACACTCTTGCTGGCAGCGGCACCCATGCGCAGCGTGGCATCTCGCGCATCACCAGCAGGACCATGCAGGTATGCATGGAGCGCCGAGGCCATCGATTCTGTGAGCGGACCCACCCGACCAGCCAGCAGCCGCATGATGGGCTCACTGGCCGCGCGGGCGTAGTCTCTTGCGAGCTGCTGCACCACCGGGTTCTCCAGCGTGCGTGCGACCAGCTCTGCCTCATCCAGCCCAGCAACTTGGAGGAGCGCACCGAGGAGCTCACGCGTCCGCGCTGAGTCTGGCCGGCGGTCGGCAGCCGAGTAGAGCTCAGACAGACGCATCCGCCCCGACAGCACAGCCTCGCGCAGCACCTGGGCCACATGCTCCAGATCATGTCCGCCAGCCAGCAGGTCAGTGACCGTGCGTGCGATGGTCGTGACCGGCAGGCCCTCCAGGATGACGACATCCGCGTCTACCAGGTTCGCTCGATGTGTGCGGACCCCGGGCTTGCGCGAGCGATAGGGCCGGGGCAGCGAGTAGTGGAGTTCATCATCCAGCAGAGAACCCAGAGCATGCAGACCGGCGGCGCTGGTATGGGAGACAACACCGGTGGTGGCCGCATCGCGAAGGCGTTCGGCCGCCGTGAGCTCCGGCCGCAGCGCCAGCCACTCGGCACGCAGCTCGACGTTGGGATCGGCCAGGGCAACAGGCTGGCCATAGACGCCGTGGCTCACCCGCTCCAGGTGTCCGCGTTCGGCCAGGCGAGACAGCTGCAGGCGGGTAAGGCCATGGGCGACCGCCTGCCGTGTGGTGAGCAGCCCCCACTGGTCGGCGGCGATCGCGCCGACGATGACCATAGGTTCGACCGTCATTGACTGATTGTATCGCTCAGTGCGATACAATCAATCCCTTGGGGATCAAAGAACCGCCGTGTCTGCGCCCGATCGGTGGGGCTGCGTGGCGAGCCGCGCGGCGCACTAGCGTGGTCCAGACGGATCCCGTCCCCACCGACCGGTGCCCGGGCGGCGCTGGCCACCGCGCTCAGCGAGAACGTGCGGGTCGCGGCGGTGATCGCGATGATGTCCACGCTGGCGCCGATGCTGGACGGCTACATCCACAAGCACACCTGGATGATGATGACACCCGGTCTCGGGCGGGTCGCCGACTGGCCGGACGTCGGCTTCGGTGCCCCGTCGGTGGGTTGGCCGGCACCATCCGGCACACCGGCGGCGCCGAGGTGACCAAGGACATCGACGGCCTCGGCGAGATCGTCGGCAGCTGAGGCTGAGCGCTCTGGCGCCCGCTCACCCGCCGCCGAGCGCGCGCCAGCCGTCCAGCGCGTTGCCGTCGAAGTCGAACAGGGCCTGGTTCGCCCACGGGTTGCCCGGCTCGGCCACGTCCTCGGCGTAGGCCATCCCGGCCGGTGACGCCCAGCTGGTGCCCGGTACCGGCAGCCAGGCCGGCTCCCAGTAGACCAGCCCGAGCCCCCGGCCGCCGGGCACCGCGGCGATCGTGGCCGCCAGGTCGGTCAGGAACGCCGACTGTCCCGCGGGGCTGGCCGGGTAGCCACCCACCTCGGCCAGGTCGGCGGAGAACACCTGGTGATGGCCGGGCGGGCTGGCCGCGGTCCAGGCGTAGGAGGTCTCCACCACCAGCACGTCCTTGTCGTACCGGTCCACCAGGTCGGTCAGGTTCGCGCCCAGGTCGGCCAGGGTGCCGTGCCAGAACGGGTAGTAGGACAGCCCGATGATGTCGAAGTCGAGGTCCCGTGCGGTGGCTTGGTCGAACCACCCCCGGTAGAGGTCGCCCGCGCCGCCGAAGTCGAGGTGCAGGATCCTGCCGACCTGCTCCGGCACGGCGTCCAGGCCGGCGTGCAGCAGGTCCGCGAGGCGGTCCCAGGCCAGCGGGTCCTCCCCCTCGAAGGTGCGCGCCTCGAAGTCGTAGCGCGGGATCTGGCCGTGCGGCCAGAGCATGCCGTTGGTGATCTCGTTGCCCACCTGCACCCAGCCCGCCGGCGTGCCCTGGTCCAGCAGTGCGGCCAGGACGTCGGCAGTGCAGCGGTGCACGGCAGCGCAGACCTCCGCATGCGACATCCCGAGCCACGCCTTGGGAAGCTGCTGCTTCTTCGGGTCGGTCCAGAAGTCCGAGTAGTGCAGGTCCAGCAGCAGGTCCAGGCCGGCGGCATGGGCTCGGCGCGCCAGCGCGAGCGTGGTGGCCAGGTCGTTCCCGCCGCCCTGGTAGGACCGGCCCCCCTGATCACGGGGATCGAACCAGAGCCGCAGACGCACCGCCGTCAAGCCGGAGGCAGCGCACCACTCGAACAGGTCGACCTCACGCCCGTCGGCGAAGTACCGCCCCCCGAGCGACTCGACCTCGGCGGTCATGGACAGGTCCGCAGCGCGAATCATCCAGCGCTCATCCTTTCTCGGCACCCGCTGCCGCACCGGTCACCAGGTACCGCTGCAGCACGATGTACAGGATCGTGATCGGCACGGCGAGGATCACCGCGCCGGCCGCGAAGGTGGTGAAGTCGTTGCTGTAGGGGTCGCTGATCATCTGGAACAGCCCGATCGCGACCGTCTGCTTCTCCGGGCTCTGCAGCACCAGCCGCGGCAGGATGAAGTCCATCCACGGAACGGCGAACTGGGTGATGGCCACGAAGGTCAGCATCGGGCGCATCAACGGAAGCAGGATCCGCAGCAGGATCGTCATCCGCCCGGCACCGTCCAGGGCCGCTGCCTCGTCCAGGCTCTCCGGGAGGTTGTCCGTGTAGCCCTTCATCAGCCAGGTGTTGTACGGCAGGGCGGCGGCGATGCTCACCAGCGCCAGGCCGGTGAGCGAGTCGAGCAGCCCGAAGTTGAGGAACAGCATGTACACCGCGATCGCGGTGAGGAACGTGGGGAACATCTGCAGGATCAGGATGCCGAGCAGCCCGGCCTTTCGACCCCGGAAGCGCACCCGGGAGAACACGTAGCCGCACAGCGCGGCGAGCAGCACGCCACCGACCATGGTCAGCATGGCCACGTAGAAGGAGTTCAGGTACCACCGCCCGTAGTCGGTGCTGGCGAACAGCGCCACGAAGTTCGCGAATGTGGCATCGGCCGGGATCGGGGTGGCCGAGGCCAGGCTCCCGCCGGGGCTGAAGGAGGCGCCGACCACCCACAGCAGCGGGAAGATCACGATCACCGCCACCACCACCAGCTCGAGGTGGATCAGGACGCTGGCGAGCCCGCCCGTGCGCCGGGTCCTACGCGCCCTCATCGGCTCAGCTCCTTGATCACCTGGGAACGGTTCAGGTTCCACACCGAGACGGCACCGACGATCAGGAAGACGATCAGGCTCATCACCGCACCCACGTTGTAGAGGCGGTTGTCCAGGGTGAGCTTGAACAACCAGGTGACGAGCAGGTCGGTGCTGCCGGCGAACCGGTAGTCGGCGTTATCCGGCCCGCCCTCGGTGAGGAAGTACACGACGCCGAAGTTGTTGAAGTTGGTCACGAACGCCAGCACCAGCAACGGCGCCACCGTGCGGTGCACCATCGGGAACGTGATGAACCGCAGCTGCTGCAGCGAGGAGGCGCCGTCCAGCCGGGCCGCCTCGAAGTACTGGGAGGAGATGTTGGTCAGCACCCCGCCCACCAGGGCCATGAAGAACGGGAACCCGAGCCACAGGTTGACCAGCAGGGCGACGACCCGGGCCAGGTTCGGGTGTGCCGGGTCGGTGAACCAGTAGATCCGCTCGTCGGTGAGCCCGATGTCCATGAGGAACTGGGAGATCGGCCCGAACTGGCCGTTGAACATGGACCGGAACACCAGGGCGGAGACGATCGCGGGCACCGCCCAGGGCAGCAGGAAGATGCTGCGCCAGACCCTGGGCGCACGCACGCGCTTGTTGGCGAGGATGACTGCCTGGATGAAACCGGCGGCATAGGTGGTCACGGTCGCCAGCACCGCCCACACCACGGTCCAGCCGAGGACGCCGAGGAACGTCTGCGCCCAGGCCGGCACCGACGCCAGGGCCACGAAGTTGTCCAGCCCCACCCAGCGCACCAGCGACGTGGGCGGGAGGTTGTCCCGGTTGTAGTTGGTGAACGCGACGAGCACACCGAACAGCACCGGCAGTGCCGACATGAACACCACCAGCACCAGGCCCGGGGAGAGGGCGATGTAGGCGAAGGCGTCCGACCAGAGCCGGCGGAAGTACGCGGCGGAGGTCTCCGGCGCGCGGCCCTGGCGCAGGCCGCGGGCGTACCCCACGGCATCGCGGATCCCCCACACCCACACCACCGCCAGCAGTGCGAGGGTCAGCGCGGCGATCAGGCCGTTGGCCATCAGCACGATGGAGTTGTCACCCTCGGTGAGACCGTTGATCGTCATCCGGCGGGGCTCGCTGCCCAGCGTGATCAGCCCCCACAGACCCTTGACGAAGAAGCCACCGTGGGTCCGTGGGCTGAAGTCCATCCCGGGGTAGTAGTTGCCCGAGAGCATCTCGGCCGTGATCGCGCCGGCGAACACGGCCAGGAACATCAGCGCCTTGCCGAGCTGGCGGTTCAGCGCCTGACCGGTCCCCCAGACCAGTGCCGAGGCGACGCCGGCGAGCACCGGCGCCGCCCCGCCGCGCACCCGCGAGCTCACAGCCCGGCGAGCTCGGCGTAGCTGGTGACCGCCTGCTCCTGCGCTGCCGGGACCTCGGCCAGACCATCCCAGACGTTGACGATCAACGTGTTGCTGGTCTCCCAGAAGTACTGGGGCACCTGCGGGATGAGGTCGGCCTGCTCGGACTGAGCCACGATGCCCGCCACGTGCGGGTCCTCGGAGATGCCCTCGATCTGCCCGAGCAGGTCCGCCTTCAGCGCGGGGATCTGGCCGGTCGCCTCGTACAGCGCAGCCGCCCCGGCGTCGGAGGCCATGAAGCTGGCGAACACCCGCGCGGCCGCCGGGTACTCGGTGTACCCGGAGACCACGGTCACGTTCATCCCGGCGAGCGAGGCGGCGGGCCCACCCTCGGCCACCTGGGGCAGCGTGGTCACGCCGTAGCTGAAGCCGTTCTCCTCCGCACCGGCGTCGAACGTCTCGAAGCTCCACGGCCCGGTGATCACGTACGGTGTCTCGCCCTGCGCGAAGGCTTCCTCGATCGTCTCCCAGGTCGCGTCCGCGCTCGGCACGTCCCAGATCTCGCGCAGGCCGGCGTAGTACTCGAGCCCGTCGGCCAGGGTGTCGGCATCCAGACCCGGGTCGGTGACCTCACCCTCCGGGTAGGCGTGCCAGCCCAGGGAGGAGAGCACCGGGTAGGCGTAGTAGACCTCACCGGCGAGGAACCGGATCGTCCACTGGTTGGCCGCCGGGTCGTTGTACTCCTCGGCCAGGTCCACGATCTCCTCCCAGGTGGTGGCCGGCTCGCTCGAACCGGTGAGCTCGGCCAGGAGGGTCTCGTTGTACATCAGCGCGATCGACTCGGTGGTGGTGGGCACCCCGTACATCGCACCGTCCTTGGACACGACGCCGATGAACGTGTCGCTCATCCGGTCGGCGAGCACCGACTGGTACTCCCCCAGCGGCGCTGCGGTGCCGTCGGCGATCGCGTCCGAGAGCCGGTCGTAGGCGGTCATGTACACGTCGGCACCGTTGCCGGCCTCACCAGCCAGCGCCATCTTGTCCACGGCATCGACCTTCGGAACGATCTCGTACTCCACCCGCACGTCCGGGTAGACCTCGTTGAAGGCGGCGATCTCCGCCTCGGCGAGGGTCTCCTCCTCGAACCACACGGTCAGCGCGGCCTCACCGGAGGCGATCTCCTCCTCCATCACATACTGCTGGGCCTCGGCGTCCCAGGTGATACCGCCCGAGCTCTCCGGTTCCTGCTCCGGGGAGCCACAAGCGGCCAGCGTGACCGTGAGCGCGGCGGCCAGAAGTACTGCGTGACGTCGCATCATGTGTCCTCGTCTCATCCTCGAGTTCTGCCCGTGCCGGGCGGCGGAGTCGGCCGAACAGCGGGCTGCTGTTGGCGGGACTGTGACTGTGCACGCTCACAGTAGCGAACCTGGCGCTCGCCCTGTCAAGCCGTCTCCGTGCGAGGAATTGCAACAATCATGTAACGCCACCGAGGCTGGGAGCGAACACAGATCGCCAGCGGGAGAGGGCGGACCGGGCCGCCAGGGCCGGCGCTCCGTCGGTGGGTTGACGGGTGCGCTCGGTCGGCGAGACCCCGAGGGCGGCGCGCCCTGAGCGCACTAGCGTGGTCCAGATGGATCCCACCCCCACCGACCTGCGCTCCCTCGACGGCCTGCTGGACCTGGCCCGGTCCGCCGGCCCGCTGTTCTCCTCCGATGCGCCCGACGGCGAAGGTGTGGTCTCCCGTCTGCGCACCACCCTCGGGCTGCTTCCCGTACCGGAGCGGGTTGTCCCGGAGGTGCTGGGCAGCTGGTCGGCCGGCGGGGTGGACGGGACCGTGCTGCGCTGGGACGTCGGCTTCGGTGCCCCGTCGGTGGGTTGGCTGCTACGCCCGGCCGGCGAGAGCGCTCCCCTGCCGGGTGTGGTGGCGCTGCACTGCCACGGCGGGGTGAAGTACTACGGCAAGGAGAAGGTGGCCGACGGGCCGGAGCCCGCCGCCCCCGGCGCCCTGGCCGCCCGGGCGGACCTCTACGACGGCGTGCCGTACGCCAACGACCTCGCCCGCCGCGGGTACGCGGTGCTGGTACCGGACGCCTTCGGCTGGGGCAGCCGCCGCGTGCCCGTCGCCGACATGCCGGAGAAGGTGCGCGCGGTCGGCGACCTGGTCGTCGCGGCCCGGGAGGCCGAGACCGGCCAGGCGCTGGACACCCCGACCCGCTACGAGGCCTACTCCGGACCGCTCGAGGACGCGATGGCCAAGCTGCTCGGCATCCTGGGTACCTCCTGGCCAGGTGCGGTGGCTCGGGAGGACGCGATCGCCGTCGACCTGCTCGCCTCCCGCGAGGACGTGCTGCCCGGCGGCGTAGGCGTGGTGGGGCTCTCCGGCGGCGGTGCCCGGGCGGCGCTGGCCACCGCGCTCAGCGAGAACGTGCGGGCCGCGGCGGTGATCGCGATGATGTCCACGCTGGCGCCGATGCTGGACGGCTACATCCACAAGCACACCTGGATGATGATGACACCCGGTCTCGGGCGGGTCGCCGACTGGCCGGAGATCGCCGCTGCCCGCCGCCCGCGCCCGCTGCTGGTCGGCTACGCCGAGCGCGACCAGCTGTTCCCGCCCGCGGGGATGCGCGCCGCGCACGAGCTGATCACCGCCCGGTACGCGGCGGCCGGTGCGCCGCAGGCCTACCGCGGGGTGTTCATCGACGCCCCGCACTCCTTCCCACCGGACCTGCAGCAGCAGACCTGGGAGTTCTTCGACCAAGCCTTCGGGGTGTAGCTCGCGAAAACGACGGTCATATGTCAGGACCTTCGCTATTTCGCGAGGTCGAGCCGTATGACCGTCACTTTGACGACGGCCGGCCGGCTAGCGCACCGCCAGCCGGGTCCGGTCCAGCACCTGGGCGACGAACGCCGCCCCCAGCTCGGTGGCCAGCGTGGTCAGCGCCTCGGCGTTCTCCGCGTAGCCGGCGGCCAGCTCGTCGGGGTCCTTGCCCTCGGCGGCGGCCCAGCGGCGCATGGTGGCCTCGTCGGCCTCCGGGTGGAACTGCACACCCACGGCGCTGCCCACGCGGAACGCCTGGAACGGGTACTGCTGGGAGCTGGCCAGCCAGGTGGCCTCGGCCGGCAGGGCGGTGATCGCGTCGCGGTGCATCGAGGGTGCGGGCACGTCCCGCCCGAGGGCGGTCACCACCGGGCCGAGCACCGGGTCGCTGGCGGCGTCCGGGCGCATCCGCACCTCCACCACGCCGCGCTCGGGGCCGGTGGGGGCGTCCACCTCCACCTGGCCGCCGCGGGCGACGGCGAGCTGCTGCGCACCCAGGCACACCCCGAGCGTGGGCACCCCCTGGGCCACCGCCGCATCGATCAGCTCCCGCTCGGCGATCAGCCACGGGTGGTCGTCGGCGTCCCGCACGGACATGGTGCCGCCGAGCACGATCAGCCCGTCCAGCTGGTCGGCCTCCGGCAGCGCCTCGCCGGCGTCCGGTCGCACCACGCGCACGCGCACACCGGCCAGCGACCCGGCCAGCAGCCCCAGCGGCACGGAGTCCTGGTGCTGCACGACCGTCAGCACGGGCGAAGGGACCGGGACGGAGAAGTTCTGGGAGTCAGGCACGGCGTGCAAGGTACTCCACGAACCTGGAGAACCAAAAACTCGGCAGCCACACCCGGGGACGCACGCGCCCTGGCGAAAGTTCCCCTGTTCGCCGTCAGCCGACCCGGCCGCTCGTCATTGCGCCCCAGCCGTTCAACCGCGAAGATCAAAGATGTGGTCCGACTCCTCTCCCGCGCCCTGACGGCGGTAGGCACCGTCGCGCTCAGCCTCACCCTGGTCGCACTGCCAGCGACGGCGGAGCCTCCTTCCGCTGTGGACGGCCACGTGGTCGATCACTCCAGCGAGCAGGTGCTGGCCGGGCAGGCGGAGGAGGTGAGCGCCGCGATCGACGAGCTGCGCTCGGACACCGACCTGGATGTGTGGGTGGTCTATGTGGACTCCTTCGACGGGATGGACCACAGCGAGTGGGCCGCGCAGGCCGCGCAGGCGACCGGGCTGGGCACCCTGGACATCCTCTGGGCGGTGGCCGTGCAGGACCGGCAGACCGGATGGTGGGCGAACGAGGCCTCCGGCCTGTCCCAGTCCCAGGTGGACTCCGCGGACAGCCGGGCGCAGGACGTGCTCGCCGGCGGGGACTGGCCCGGCGGGGCGGTCACCTTCGTCGACGAGATCCACTCCGCAGCCACCGGCGGCGGCAGCGCCCTGACCGTGGTGCTGGTGATCGTGGCCCTGGTGGTGGTGGCCGGGCTGGTGCTGCTGTGGGTGCGCTCGCGCCGCAAGAACGCCGAGAAGGCTCAGGTGCGCGGCGGCGGGCAGCGGCAGGCGGGCACCCCGCCGCCGGCCCCGGACTCCCTGGAGGCCAAGCTCGCCGGACTGTCCCTGGCCGACCTCGGCACCCGTGCCGGCTCCGCCCTGGTGGCCCTGGACGATGCGGTGCGCACCTCCGAGCAGGAGCTCGCCTTCGCCGAGGCCCAGTTCGGGCTGCAGGCCACCCAGTCCTTCCGCGCCGCGCTGACCAGCGCCAAGGCGAAGCTCTCCGACGCGTTCGGCCTGCAGGCCCTGCTGGAGGACGCGCGCCCGGAGACCGACGCCGAGCGCCGGGACATGCTCACCCGGATCGTGACCACCTGCGCCGCCGCGGATGCCGAGCTGGACGAGCAGGCCGAAGCGTTCGCGCACCTGCGCAACCTGCGTGAGCACGCCCCGCAGGCGCTGGACGACATCGAGCAGCGTGCCGGGGAGATCGAGA
>CAZMDO010000042.1:0-14491 GCA_964564445.1 uncultured Ruaniaceae bacterium
CTTCTGGACGTTCTGCGACGACTACCTGGAGCTGGTCAAGGACCGCGCCTACGGCTCGGAGGCGTTCCCCGCGGCGGCCACCGACTCGGCCCGCGCCGCGCTCTGGTTGGCGCTGGACGTGCTGCTGCGGCTGCTCGCCCCGGTGCTGCCGTTCGGCTGCGAGGAGGTCTGGTCCTGGTGGCGGGAGGGGTCGGTGCACCGCGCCGCCTGGCCCACCGCCGAGGTGCTGCAGGCCGCAGCCGGTGACGGCGATCCCTCCTTGGTCTCGGTCGCCGGCTCTGCGTTGGCTGCGCTGCGCAAGGTGAAGTCGGAGGCGAAGGTCTCCCAGCGCACCGAGTTCGCCTCCGCCACGTTGCTGCTGCCTCAGGCCGAGCACGAGGCGGTGCGCGCAGTGCTGGCGGACCTGCGCGCCGCCGGCCGGGTGGCCGGGGAGCTGTCGCTGAGCAACGGCACCGACGGGGTGGCGGTGGACGGCGACCTGCTCCCCCCACCCCCCAAGAACAAGTAGCCCCCTCGCTCCCGCAAGGTCAAGCAGAGTCGGTCACGGGTGCCCGGGTCCTCGTGACGTTGTGGGCATACTGGAGGCCATGCGGGCAGTGCGGTATCACGAGTACGGCGGGCCGGAGGTGCTCCGCCTGGAGGACGCCCCCGCCCCGGAGGCCGGACCTGGGCAGGTGCGCATCGCCGTCGAGGCCTCGGCGGTGAACCGGATGGACACCAAGCTGCGCTCCGGGGCGATGGCCTCGACGCCGCTGACCCACCCGCGGACTCTTGGCTTCGATGCGGCCGGCGTGGTGGACCAGGTGGGCGACGGCGTGACCGGCGTGCAGGTCGGTGACCGGGTGCTGGGCGCCGGGTCCGCCACGCTCGCCGAGCTGGCCGTGCTGGACGCGTTCACCCCGGTGCCGGCGGGCCTCTCAGCGGTGCGGGCCGCGGCGCTACCGACGGTGGCCGAGACCGCCGGCCGGGTGCTGAACCTGCTCCCCGACGAGCCGGGCAGCGTGCTGGTGGTCGACGGTGCGGCCGGCGGCGTGGGCAGCATCCTCGTCCAGCTGGCCCTCCGCCGCGGGCTGCGCGTGGTCGGCACCGCCTCACCTGCCAAGCACGACCTGCTCCGCCGGCTGGGGGTGCTGCCCACCAGCCATGGCCCGGGACTGGCCGACCGGGTGCGCACGCTGGTGGACCGGGTCGACGGCGCAGCGGACCTGGCCGGGGCCGGTTCCGCGGGCGAGCTGGTCACCCTGGTCGGGGATCCGGGCCGGGTGGTGACGATCGCGGACTTCTCCGGGGAGTCCGCGGCAATGGTCACCGATGGCTCGGAGGGCCGGTCGTGGGCGACGATGGCCGAGGCGGCGGCGCTGGCAGCCAGCGGCAGGCTGGAGGTGCTGATCGAGGCGGAGCTGGACTGGTCCCAGGCTGCGCAGGCGCACCGGATCTGCGAGTCCGCCCACGCCACCGGGAAGGTCGTGCTCACCGTGGACGCCGGCGGCTGACCCGCAGCCGGGCCCGCTCAGCCGGCGGCGCGCAGCCGTGGGGCGAGGTCGCGCTCGAACAGCTCGAGGAACCGGCGCTGGTCGTGCCCGGGCGCGTGGAACACCAGATGGTTGAACCCGGCCCGGCGGTAGGCGAGCACCTGCTCCACCGCCTCGTCCGGGTCGGAGGCCACGATCCAGCGCTTGGCGATCTCCTCGATCGGCAGCGCGTCGGCGGCCCGCTCCATCTCCACCGGGTCGGTCAGCGAGTGCTTCTGCTCCGCCGGCAGCGACAGCGGGGACCAGAACCGGGTGTTCTCCAGGGCCTGGTCGGGGTCGGTGTCGTAGGAGATCTTGATCTCGATCATCCTCTCGATCGTCTCCGCGTCCCGGCCTGCCTTCGCGGCGCCCTCGGCCACCGCCGGCAGCAGCTTCTCGGTGTACAGGTCCATACCCTTGCCGGATGTGCAGATGAACCCGTCCCCGGCGCGGCCGGCGTACCGGGCGACCATCGGTCCGCCGGCGGCGATGTACACCGGCACTCCCCCGTCGGGCTGGTCGTAGATGCTGGCCTCGTGGGTGGAGTAGTACTCGCCCTCGAAGCTGACCCGGTCCCCGGCCCACAGGGCGCGCATCAACCGGACCGCCTCCCGGAGCCGGGCGAAACGTTCCTTGAACTCCGGCCAGGTCTGCTCACCGGCGCCGGCGAAGCCGGTGGCGATCTCGTTGAGCGCCTCCCCGGTGCCGACGCCGAGCATCACCCGCCCGGGGTAGAGCACCCCGAGGGTGGCGAACGCCTGGGCGACCACGGCCGGGTTGTACCGGAACGTCGGGGTCATCACCGAGGTGCCCAGCCGGATCCGTTCGGTCCGCTCCCCCACCGCCGCCAACCAGGCCAGCGAGAACGGTGCATGCCCTCCGGTGTGCCGCCAGGGCTGGAAGTGGTCGGAGATCGCGACCGACTCCATCCCGTGGGCCTCAGCCGCCACGGCGAGCTCGACGAGCTCCCGCGGGCCGAACTGTTCGGCGGATGCCTTGTAACCGAGGGTGAGGGGCAGCATGCGGCGTCGTCTCCACGTGGGTTGCGGGGTTCCTCCCCTCAATCTACGGCCGCGCGGCGGGGCACGCCACGACCCGGTGCCCGCCCGGTACCCGGGTACCAACGCTGCGCAGTGCCCCGACCGCACGCGGGGCCGGCCCCGCCGGCCGCCCGGGTCAGCCTTCGGCGGCCAGCTCCAGCCGGTAACCACGCTTGACCACCGTCTTGATCAGCTCACGGCCGACCACCTCCCGCACCCGGGCGATCGCCACCTCCACCGCGTGCGCATCGGTGGAGACACCGGGCAGCGCCGCGAGCAGGCGTGCCCGCGGCACCACACCGCCCTCGGCCTCGGCGAGCAGCCGCAGCACGGTCCGCCCGCTGGGGGAGAGCGGCAGCTCCTCGCCGCCGAGCACCGCCCGCTGCGCGCGCACCTCCAGCCGGCCGGCCACGGTCATCGGCGCTCGGGCGGCCAGGCCGGCGAAGTGGTCGGCCAGGGCACGCACCAGGGCGCCCAGCCGGGCCCGCTCGGGCTGCAACGGCGCCACCCCGCGCTCGACCAGCGGCGCGGCGGTGACCGGGCCGACCACGGCGGCCACCGTGCCGCCGCTGGTGAGCTGGTGCAGCACCTCGGCCTCCACCCCCTCGGCGCGCACCGCCTGCAGCCAGGCGGATGCGGCCGGCGCGGAGGTGAACACGACGGCATCCAGCTCACCAGCAGCACAGGCGTGCACCCCGTCGGCCAGGGCCACCGGGTCCGGGGCCGGACCCCACCGGTAGACCACGACCGGGTGCACCTGTGCCCCGGCGGCGGCCAGCCTGGCGGTCAGGCCGTCGTCACCGGAGGCGTGGTGCTGCACCGCAACCCGCTGACCGGCCACTGCGGTGCCGAGCAGGTGGTCGATCACCTCGGCGCTGGTCTCGCTGCGCGCCACCCAGTCAGCGCGCAGCCCCGCAGCGAGCACCGCCCCGTGCGCCTTGGCGCCGCGGGCCAGGATGCGCGTCCCGGCCAGCGCGTGCAGCAACGGCTCGGCGAGACCGGCGGCATCGGCCGCCTCGATCCAGGCGCGGAACCCGATACCGGTGGTGACCACCAGCACCTGCGGGGGTTCGGCGACCAGGTGCCGGGTGCTGGCCAGCAGCTCGGCGTCGTCACCGTGGTTGACGATCGTGAGCGCCGGCGCGTGCCGCACGCTCGCACCGCGCCGGGCGAGGGCCTCGGCGAGCTCCTCCTTGCGCCGGTCGGCGGTGAGCAGCACCGTGCACCCGGTCATCACCTGCGCCAGCGGTGCCGGGCTCATACCGGCTGGAGGAGGGTCTCGGCGGCCACCGCACCGATCACGATCACCGCGGGCGCGGCCACCTCGGCGTCGGCCACCGCCTGCGGGAGGTCCTGCAGGCTGCTGCGGACCACCCGCTGCTGGGGCGTGGACCCGCGCTCCACGACCGCCGCCGGGAGGTGCGGGTCGGCTCCGGCGGCCAGGGCCTGGGCGGTGAGCTCTGCGACCTTCGAGATCCCCATCAGGATGACCACGGTGGCGCAGCGCTCCACGAGCGCGGTCTGCGCGGCGGGGTCCAGCCCGGCGTGCCCGGTGGTGATGTGCACCGCCCCGGCGACCCCGCGGTGGGTGACCGGCACCCCGGCCAGCGCCGGTGCCGCCAGCGCACTGCACACCCCGGGCACCACCACCACCTCGATGCCCGCCTGGCGGCAGGCGAGCACCTCCTCACCGCCGCGTCCGAACAGGAACGGGTCGCCGCCCTTGAGCCGGACCACGTTCCGGCCGCGCCGGGCCTGCTGCACCAGCAGCGTGCTGATCTCGTGCTGGGGCACCGGGTGGTGCCCAGGTTCCTTGCCCACGTCGATCACCTCCACATCCTCGGCCAGCTCGGCCAGCACCGCGGTCGGGCCGAGCCGGTCGGTGACCACCACGTCCGCCTCGGCGAGCGCCCGGCGCCCGGCGATGGTGAGCAGGTCGACGGCGCCCGGTCCCCCGCCCACGAGCGTCACCGTACCGGGCCGGTCGCCCTGCGCGGCCGGACCGGTCATCGGTCCGCCTCCGTCAGCAGCAGGTAGACCACCCCGTCGCGCACCTGCACCGGCCAGGTGCGCAGGTGCGGTGCGGCCCCGGCCGGCACCTGGCGACCGGCGGCGTCCAGGCACTCACCGGTCCGCAGCGAGAACACCTGCTTGTACATCGGGGAGGCGATCGTCGGCTCGCCGCGGCGGGTGCCGACGATGCCGCGGGACATCACGTTCGCCCCGCTGAACGGGTCGCGCTGGGAGACCGCGTGCACGGTGTCGTCCGCGAGCCGCACCACCGCGACCTGCTGCCCCTGCACCAGGGCGGCCGCACCGCGTTCCACCGCGAGGTCGGCCAGTGCGCACACCCGCACGACCGCCGGCGCGCGGGTGGCCACCGGCAGCCCGGTCGTGACCGCCTCCTCGCCGCCGGTCATGACCGCCTCCTCGCCGCCGGTCATGACCGCACCTCGAGCACCGCGGGGGCGATCAGCGTCGGTTGCGTCGGGGCGCCGGCGGCCCGCTCGGCGGCCGTCGCGGGCCGCAGCTGCCCTCGTTCCGGCAGGTAGCCCAGGTCCGGGTCGGGGCTGCGCGGGGCGTTGACGAACGAGGAGAACCGGCGCAGCTTCTCCGGGTCCTCCAGCACCGCCCGCCACTCGTCGGCGTAGCCGGCCACGTGCTCGGCCATCGCCGCATCCAGGTCGGCGGCGATGCCCAGGCTGTCCTCGAGCACCACCTCGCGCACCCCGTCCAGGCCGCCGGTCACCTCCTCGATCCAGGCCGCGGTGCGCTGCAGCCGGTCCGCCGTGCGGATGTAGTACATCAGGAACCGGTCGATGGTGCGCACCAGCGTGTCGGTGTCCAGGTCCTCGGCGAGCAGCCGGGCGTGCCGTGGGGTGAACCCGCCGTTGCCGCCGACGTAGAGGTTCCAGCCCTTGTCGGTGGCGATCACCCCGACGTCCTTGCTGCGCGCCTCGGCACACTCCCGGGCGCAGCCGGAGACGCCGAGCTTGAGCTTGTGCGGTGAGCGCAGCCCCCGGTAGCGCAGCTCCAGCCCCACGGCCAGGCCGACCGAGTCCTGCACCCCGTACCGGCACCAGGTGGACCCGACACAGGACTTCACCGTGCGCATGGCCTTGCCGTAGGCGTGCCCGGACTCGAAGCCGTGCGCCACCAGGCGCCGCCAGATGTCCGGGAGCTGCTCGATCCGTGCGCCGAACATGTCGATGCGCTGCCCACCGGTGATCTTCGTGTACAGGCCGAAGTCCTTGGCCACCTGCCCGATCACGAGCAGCCCGTCGGGGGTGATCTCGCCACCGGGGATGCGTGGCACCACCGAGTAGGTGCCGTCCTTCTGCAGGTTGGCCAGCACGTGGTCGTTGGTGTCCTGCAGGGCGCCCTGCTCACCGTCCAGGATGTGCCCGTTGCCCAGGGAGGCGAGGATCGAGGCGACCACCGGCCGGCAGATGTCGCAGCCGCGGCTGGGCAGCCCGGCCGCGGCCGGTGCCGCGGTGCCGAACCGGGCGATGATCTCGGTGAACGTGTGCAGCCCGGCCACGCGGACGCCGTCGAACAGCTGGGCGCGGGAGAGCTCGAAGTGCTCGCAGAGCGCGTTCGAGACACTCACCCCGGCCCGCTCCAGCTCGGTGGTGGTGAGCTTCTTCACCAACGGCAGGCACGAGCCGCAGCTGGTACCGGCCCGGGTGCACGCCTTGACCGCGGCGAGGTCGGTGCAGCCGCCCTCGGTCACCGCGGAGCGGATCTCCCCGGCGGTGACGTTGTTGCACGAGCACACCGTGGCCTCGTCGCCCAGCTCCAGCCCGTCCGCGCCACCGCCGCCCTCGGGCAGCAGGTACGCGGCCGGGTCGCCGGGCAGCTCGGCGCCGAGCATCGGGCGCAGGCTGGCGTAGGCGGAGGCGTCACCGACGAACACACCACCGAGCAGGCGCCGGCCGTCGTCGGAGAGGACGAGCTTCTTGTAGATGCCGGCCACCGGGTCGGAGAAGACCACCTCCAGCACGTCGGTGCCCGTGGTGAGCACGTCCCCGAAGCTGGCCACGTCCACCCCCTGCAGCTTCAGCTTGGTGGCCGTGTCGGCGCCCGGGTAGGTGGCGTCGCCGTCGAGCAGCCGGTCGGCGACCACCTCGGCCATCGCATACCCCGGCGCCACCAGGCCCACGCACCTGCCCCCGATGCAGGCCACCTCGCCGATCGCCCAGACGTGCGGATCCTCGGTGCGGCACCGGGTGTCGGCGACGATCCCGCCCCGCTCCCCCACCGGCAGCCCGGCCGCCCGGGCGAGCTCGTCCCGGGGGCGGATGCCGGTGGCGATCACCACCACGTCCACGTCCAGCCGCCCGCCGCCGTCCAGCTGCAGCCGGCCCACCCGCTCCGTGCCCCGGCGGGCGGCGATCTGGGTGGTGGTGGCGCTGCACCGCACCGCGATGCCCAGGTCGTTGATCAGCCGGGTGAGCGCCTGCCCGCCGCCCAGGTCGATCTGGCTGTTCATCAGGTGGGTGCCGTTCTGGATCACGGTGGCGGAGGCGCCGAGGGCGCGCAGCGCACCAGCGGCTTCCAGGCCGAGCAGGCCACCGCCGATGACGGCGCCGCGCACCGGGGCCACACGCCGTCGCCCGGCCCGGTCGGTGCGGCGCTCCTCCACCCAGCCGCGCAGGGCAGCGACGTCGTCGATGGTGCGGTAGACGAACACCCCGGGCAGGTCGTGGCCGGGGATCGGCGGGACCGCGGCCGCCGACCCGGTGGCCAGCACCAGCTCGTCGTAGGGCCAGGTCTGGCCGAGCCGGTCGGTGACGGTGCGCGCCTGGCGGTCGATGCTGGTGATCGCCCGGTCGCGGTACAGGTGCACCCGCTCGCTTTCCCACAGCGCGGGGTCGCCGAGGACGAGCTCGTCGGCGTCCCGTGCGGAGAAGTAGGAGGTGAGGGCGACCCGGTCGTACGGTTTGACCCCTTCCTCGGCGAACACCGAGATCCGCCACCGGCCGTCGGTGTCGCGGGCGACGAGCGCCTCGACCAGCCGCTGGGCGACCATGCCGCCACCGACGACCACCAGGTGCTGGGGGGTCTGCTGCGCTCGGGGCACTGTTCCTCCTGGGTGGGTGAGTGGGTTCCTGGCTCCGTCAGCGGTGACGCTAATCGGCTGCGATTTCGGCATGGTGCCCTGCTGGTTTCAGGGATGTGTCGGAGTTCTCACCGTCGGGGCCGGGGGTAGCGGGCCCATCGGTGCCAGGGCCGGGGGTAGCGGGGTCGCTGCGCTCCAGCCAGCGGAGCAGGTTGCACACCTTCTCGGTGCAGCCGCCGCAGCCGGTGGTGGCACGGGTGGCCCGGGCGACGTCGTCGGTGCTGCGAGCACCGGCCCGCCAGCTGTCCACGATCTGCGCCTTGGTCACCGAGCTGCACGAGCACACGGTGGCCTCCGGCGGCAGCTCCCCGGGGTCCGATGCCGCGCGGGGTCCGGTCAGCGGTCGGACCAGCAGGTGCACCGGGTCGGCGGGCGCCGGCATCCCGCGGGTGTACCCGGCAGTCAGGTCGGCGGCGATCTCCGGGGCGCCGATGCAGGTGGCGGCGACCAGCACGCCGTCCCGCACGGTGGCCGCCAGGTGCCGGCCGGCGGTGGGGTCGGAGAGGGTCACGGTGCGGTCCCCGTCCTCGGGCACCGGGGCCGCGGGGCCGAGGGTGACCACGTCCAGGCCCGCCGCCTTCAGCCGGACCACGTCGCTCCCGGGGGCCGGCTGCGGGCTGGCGACCGATGGTCGCCCGGCCGCACCCGCCGGTGCCGGGGTCGGTACCGGCGCCTCCGGCGGCAGGTCCAGGCTGCGCATCCGGTGCCGTCGCGGTACCACGCGCATCCACCGTCGCGGCCGGGACGTGGCGGCCAGGCGGGTGGCCAGCCGGCTCGCCTGCTGCCACCCCTGACCGACCAGCCCGGAGGCGCCCTCCGGGGGCTCGGCGCAGTCACCGATCGCGTGCACGTGCCCGTCGGTGATGCTGGTCAGGTCCGGCCCGACCAGCACACCCCGGTGCACGGCGAGCCCCGCTCCGCCGGCCAGCGCGGTCTGCGGGGTGGTGCCGCAGGCGAGCACGAGCAGATCGGTGGTCAGGTGCTCGACCCGTCCCTCCACCTGCACCCGGAGCCCCTCGACGCGTCCTGCCCCGGTGAGCACCGCCGTCGTGCTGGTGCGGCACAGCACGCGTGCGCCGAGCCGCCCGAGGGACGCGGCGAGCACCCCGCCGGCGGATGCGTCGAGCTGGCGGTCCATCGGGCCCGGGCCGTGGTGCAGCACGGTGACCGCCACCCCGCGGCGGAGCAGGGCGCAGGCCACCTCGATGCCCAGCACCCCGCCGCCGAGCACGGTCGCGGAGGTGGCGGTGCTGGCTGCAGCGAGCAGGTCGCGGGCGTCGTCCAGGGTGCGCAGCACGTGCCCGCCGCGAGGCAGCGGCGGCCCGAGGCCGGGGATCGGCGGGATGCGCGCGGCCGCCCCGGTGGCCAGGACCAGCTCGTCGTAGCGGTGCCAGGTGCCGGCGGCGAGGACGCGGCGGCGGGCCCGGTCGATCGCCCGGACCGGCGTCCCGGTGTGGACCTGCAGATACGGCGAGGACACCTCCGGCAGCGCCAGCCCGGTGGCCTCCGCCCGGCCGGCGAGCACCTCACTGAGCAGCACCCGGTTGTACGGCCGGTACCCCTCGGCCCCGAACACCTGCACGTGCACGGTCCCCGGTTCGGCCCGGCCGAGCAGGTCCTCGACGAACCGGGCAGCGACCATCCCGTGACCGGCCACGACGACCCGGCGCGGCTCAGTCATGACCACCGCCGAGGGCGTCCAGGCTCACCGCGCACACCTTGAACTGCGGCATCCCGGAGACCGGATCGGTGGCATCGCTGGTGATCCGGTTCACGCTGCCGGCCCCGGAGAAGTGGAACGGCATGAACACCGTGTCGGTGCGGATGCCGGTGGTCCACCGCGCCCGCGCGAGCGCCGCACCCCGCGCGGTGGTGAGCCGCACCACCGCACCGTCCTCGATGCTCAGCCGTTCCGCCAGCAGCGGGTGGATCTCCACGAACGGCTCCCCGACCGTGGTCATCAGCTCGGGCACCCGGCGGGTCTGCGCACCGCTCTGGTAGTGCGCCAGCACCCGGCCGGTGACCAGGTACACCGGCGCGGTGGCACTCACCTCCTCGGCCACGCCGACGTGATCGACCGCGACCATCCGGGCCCGCCCGTCCTCGGTGGCGAACCGGTCCAGGAACGGGCGCGGTGTGCCGGGATGGTCGGCGGCCGGCACCGGCCAGTACAGTCCCGGACCTCCGGCCTGCGCCTGGGCATCCAACCGGGCATGGCTGAGCCCGGAGTAGTCCGCCACTCCCCCGGCACTGGCCCGGGCCAGCTCGTCGAACACTGCGGCCGGTTCGGTCGGGAACGGCACGGTGGAGCCGAGCCGGCTGGCCAGCTCGGCCAGGATCCACAGCTCGGAGCGGGCCAGCCCCGGTGGTCGGAGCGCCCGGCGACGCCGGATCACCCTGCCCTCCACGGACGTGGTCGTGCCCTCTTCCTCGGCCCACTGCGTCACCGGCAGCACCACATCGGCTCGGCGCGCGGTCTCGCTGGGCACGAAGTCGCACACCACCAGCAGGTCGAGCGCCTCCAGGGCGGCGTCCACCCGCTGCGCGTTCGGGGCGCTGACCACCAGGTTCGCGCCGTGCACGAACAGCGCCCGGGGTCCCGGCGGGCTCTCGGCGCTCCCCGGCGCGCCGATCGCGGCGAGCAGGTCCATCGCCGGCCGGCCCGGACCGGGCAGGTCTGCCTCCGGAACGCCCCAGACCGTGGCCAGGTGCGCCCGGGCCTGCGGGTCGGTGATCGGCCGGTACCCCGGCAGCTGGTCCGCCTTCTGCCCATGCTCCCGCCCGCCCTGACCGTTCCCCTGCCCGGTGATCGCCCCGTAGCCGCAGCCGGGCCGTCCCGGCAGGCCGAGCACGAGCGCCAGGTTGATCGCCGCCGTGACGGTGGCCGTGCCCTGGGTGGACTGCTCGGCGCCGCGACCGGTGAGCAGGTAGGCACCCGCCCCGCCGTGACAGGGCGCGGCCGCGGCCAGCCGACGGGCCACCCGACGCAAGGTGCCGGCCGGTACCCCGCACACCGCTTCTGCCCGCTCCGGCCACCATGTGGCAGCGACCCTGCGCACCTCGGCCAGACCGGAGGTCCGCTGCTCCAGGTAGTCCCGGTCCGCGAGCCCTTCGGCAAGCACCACGTGGGTGAGGGCGAGCAGCACCACCAGGTCCGTGCCCGGGACCGCCTGCAGGTGCCTGCCGTGCTCTGCCCAGCCGCTGGTCTCCTCACCGGTGAGCGCGGCCGTGCGGCTCCGGCGCGGGTCGAGCACCACCAGGCCGCCGCGTTCCCGGACGCCAGCCAGGTGCGCCACCGCAGGTGGCATCGTCTCGGCCAGGTTGGAGCCGATGAGCAGGACCGCATCGGCCCCGCCCAGGTCGGCGAGCGGGAACGGCAGGCCGCCGTCCATCCCGAAGGCACGGCCCGCGGCGGCCGCAGCGCTGGACATGCAGAACCGGCCGTTGTAGTCGATGTTCGGGGTACGCAGCACGGCCCGGGCGAACTTGCCCAGGGTGTAGGCCTTCTCGTTGGTGAGCGCCCCGCTGCCGAACAGGGCGACCGCACCGGGCCCGTGCTCGGCCTGCACCTGCTGCACCCGGGTGGCGACCAGGTCCAGGGCCTGGTCCCAGCTGGCCGGCTGCAGGCGGCCGTGGCGATCCCGCAGGAGCGGGCTGGTCAGCCGGTCACTGGTGCGCAGCAGGCTGGCGCTCGTCCAGCCCTTCTGGCACAGCCCGCCCCGGTTGGTGGGGAAGTCGCGCCCGGTCACGGTCACAGGAGTCTCGCCGGCGGCCGGCTGGAGCCACATCGCGCACTGCAGACCGCAGTAGGGGCAGTGGGTGGGTGTGCGCACCGCGGCGGCAGCCATGGTCCTCCTCGCGACGTCCGTGCCCACGGACCTGGTCCGTGCTGACGGCTCTGACGCTAGGAAGGGCGTGTTTCCACCAGGGATGACCCGGGTTGCGCGCCGGTAAGGAACTGCGCACAGTCCTCACCGCCGGGCTGTGAGGCGCGCGGCCGGCCGACGCGCTGGGGCGCACGGGACTGCGCGGCGGTGGAGCGCGGGACTGCGCGGCGGTGCGGCGCGCGGCCCGTGTGGTCAGAGGCGGCTCAGGGCTGCTGCTGACCTGCCGAGGCGATGTCCTCGTGGTGGCGGATCACCTCGGCCACGATGAAGGCGAGGAACTTCTCCGCGAACACCGGGTCCAGCCCGGACTCCTCGGCCAGCGCCCGCAGCCGGGCGATCTGTCGCTCCTCCCGGGCCGGGTCGGAGGGGGGAAGACCCTCGTGCGCCTTCAGCCGACCCACCGCCTGAGTGCACTTGAACCGCTCCGCGAGGAGATGGATGAGGGCGGCGTCGATGTTGTCGATGCTTCCCCGGATCCGGAGCAGCTCGTCGGGCAGGCCGCGGTCGGTTCCCTCACTCATGGGGGCGATCCTATGCGACGGCGACCGGCGCCACCGCACCCGTCCACCTGCGGCGGGCTACACCCGGCGGGTGTCGGCACTCCCGGCGAGCGCGTGCTCGCCGGGCGTCGCCGAATCGTGCCAGCGCAGCAGCGCCCCGACCCCGTCCGGGACGCCATCGATGTCGTCGGCGATGGTGATCCCGGCGCCCTGCTCCAGCACGGCGCGACCGATGGCGAGGTCGGCGCGGACCTCGCGCGGGTCCGGCACGCCCAGGTCGTGCAGCTCCTCGGCCGAGGCTGCCACCTCCAGCGCGCCCGGGCCGATCCACAGGGACCTGCGAGCCAGCCTGCTCGGCGGCCCCGCCACGTCCGGGGCGAGCAGCAGGTCGGCCACCTGCCCCTTGCGGAGCACCTCCAGCACCGCCTCGGCGCCGGAGACGGCAGCACCGTCGCGGCCGGCCTCCTGCTGGTACCGCGCCACGGTGGCGCTGCGCCTGCTGCGTCGGTGGTCGGTCAGCGCCGCGGCGACCTGCTCCTGCAGTGCCCGGGCGTTCACCCCCTCGGCCCGGCCGCCACCGGGGATCTCCACGACCTTCTCCCGCACCGGGCGGGTGAGCTCCTCGCGCACCAGCGCGACCGCCCGCAGGTCGCCGGTGAGCAGCACGAGCTCGGGACGCCGCTCGCTGCAGATGCGCTCCAGCTCGCCGGCCACCGCTTCGGCGTTGCGCTCCCAGGAGTCCTCGGCGCGGTTGTCGATGCGCTTGTGGCCCAACGGGCCCAGGTTCGGCTTGGAGAGCTCGTCGTGACCGCCCTCCACGGTGCGCACCTCCGCCACCTCACCGCTGATCCCGGCCGGGGCGTCGTAGAGGGCCACGTCGGCCCCGGAGCGGTCCACACTGACCAGCAGGTAGCGCACCGTGGCGTCCGCGGCCCGGGCCAGGGCGAACGCGTGCGGGCGGTCGGCGACCACGGCCCGGTCCGCCCCGGGCGGCTCCGGCAGGAGCCGGTCCAGGACCACCTCACCCCCGGCAGCGACCAGGACACGCCCGATCCGGCCACGGACGTGCACCGGCACGCCCAGCGCCTCGGTGACGGCGTCGCAGTCACCCCGAGGGACGCCGTCGACCCCTTCCGGGGTGAGCGAACGACGCAGGTCGGCCCACCTGCTCAGCACGGTGTTGTCGCGGGTGTCGGGGCTGGAGGTCGCGTCGAGGATGACGGTGAGCACCGGCGCATCGGCCGGCAGCGGCGGGACGAAGACGTGCACAGCGGACCATCGCTTCCTGCTCGGGTGCTTGGTCCTTCCCAGCCTGCCGCAGCGGGCGGCAGCGCGCTACCTCAAACGGGTCAGGCGCTCTTCTCCCGCGGGGCGCGCTTGCTGCGCGGCGCCTCCCGCGGAACGAGGGTCGGGTTCACGTTCTCCAGCACCACCTCGCGGGTGATCACCACGCGGGCGATGTCCTCGCGGCTGGGCACGTCGAACATCACCGGCTGGAGCACCTCCTCCATGATCGCCCGCAACCCGCGGGCACCGGTGCCGCGCAGGATCGCCTGGTCGGCCACCGCCTCCACGGCGTCCTCGGTGAACTCCAGCTCCACCCCGTCGATCTCGAACATCCGCTGGTACTGGCGGATCAGTGCGTTCTTTGGCTCGGTGAGGATGCGCACCAACGCTGGGGCGTCCAGCGGCGAGACCGTGGTCAGCACCGGCAGGCGGCCGATGAACTCCGGGATCAGCCCGAACTTCAGCAGGTCCTCGGGCATGACGTCCTCGATCACATCGGCCTGCTCGGCCTCCTTCAGCGGTGCGCCGAAGCCGATGCCGCGCCGACCGGAGCGGGCGGAGATGATCTCGTCCAGCCCAGCGAACGCTCCGGCCACGATGAACAGCACGTTCGTGGTGTCGATCGTGATGAACTCCTGGTGCGGGTGCTTGCGGCCGCCCTGTGGTGGCACCGAGGCCTGCGTGCCCTCGAGGATCTTCAGCAGCGCCTGCTGCACCCCCTCGCCGGAGACGTCCCGGGTGATCGACGGGTTCTCGCTCTTCCGCGCGATCTTGTCGATCTCGTCGATGTAGATGATCCCGGTCTCGGCCTTCTTCACATCGAAGTCCGCGGCCTGGATGAGCTTGAGCAGGATGTTCTCCACATCCTCACCGACATACCCGGCCTCGGTCAGCGCGGTGGCGTCAGCGATCGCGAACGGGACGTTCAGCATCCTCGCGAGCGTCTGCGCCAGGTAGGTCTTGCCGCACCCGGTGGGCCCGATGAGCAGGATGTTCGACTTCGCCAGCTCCACGTCGGCGTCCTCGCCGGTGGTGGACGCAGCGGCCGGACCTGCCTGGACCCGCTTGTAGTGGTTGTAGACCGCGACGGCCAAGGACCGCTTCGCCGGGTCCTGGCCGATGATGTACTCCTCGAGGAACTCGA
>CAZMDO010000043.1:0-12163 GCA_964564445.1 uncultured Ruaniaceae bacterium
TCAGGCGAATCTCCGCCGCCGCTGCAACGGTTGCAGCGGGCGCGCTCGTGCTGAGCGCGTGCCAGACGCCGGCACCAGAAGAAACCGACGCCGGCATCGACGAGAGCACGGCGGTCTCGGTGGGCTGGAACCAGTCGTACTACGAGTACAACAGCAACAGCGCCACTGGTAATGCCACGGCGAACGCGATCGTGAACTACATGATCACGTCCGGGTTCAACTACTACGACGGCGACCTGAACCTGGTGCAGGACACCTCGTTCGGCAGCTACGAGAAGCTCAGCGACGACCCGCTGACCGTGAAGTACACGATCAACGACGGCGTGAACTGGTCCGACGGGACACCGGTCACCGCGGCCGACGTGCTGCTGACCTGGGGTGCCCAGAGCGGTCACTTCAACACCCAGGAGTACGAGACCGACGAGGAGGGCAACCCGGTCGACGACGAGGGCAACCCGATCCCCGAGGACGAGCTGGCGAACACGGTCTTCTTCAACGCGACGATCTCCACGGTCGGCCTGATCGAGGACTTCCCGGAGATCTCCGAGGACGGCCAGTCGATCACCTTCACCTACACCCGTCCGTTCGCGGACTGGGAGGTCAACCTCGGTGTCGGCGTGCCGGCCCACGTGGTCGCGATGCACGCACTGGAGATGGACGACCCGGCGGAGGCCACGCAGGCTCTCGTCGACGCCTTCAAGAACAACGACGTGGAGAAGCTCGCCCCGATCTCCGAGTTCTGGAACACCGGCTTCCAGTTCGGCGACACCCTGCCGGACGACGAGTCCCTGTTCCTGTCCAGCGGTCCGTACATGATGACCGACTTCGTGCGGGACCAGTACGTCACCCTCGAGGCCAACCCGGACTACACCGGTGACCACAAGGCGCAGATCCAGACCGTGACGATCCGTTACAACGGTGACTCGATGGCTCAGGTGCAGGCGCTGGAGAACGGTGAGATGGACCTGATCCAGCCGCAGGCGAGCGCGGACACGCTCGATGCTCTGCAGAACCTCGGCGACGGCTTCGAGGTCCTCACCGGTATCCAGGCCACCTACGAGCACGTCGACCTGATGTTCGACAACGGCGGCCCGTTCGACCCGGGCACCTACGACGGTGACGAGGAGACCGCGCAGCAGGTGCGGCAGGCGTTCCTGAAGCTCATCCCCCGCCAGGACATCGTCGACCGGATCATCACCCCGCTGAACCCCGATGCCGAGGTGCGTCAGTCCTACACCCAGACCCCCGGCTCGCCCGGCTACGGTCCGGTGACCGAGGCCAACGGGATGGCCGAGATGTACCCGCTCGACCTCGACGTCGAGGGCGCCAAGCAGCTCCTCGAGGAGGCCGGCGTGGAGACGCCGATCGAGGTGCGCTTCCTGTACGACTCGGAGAACCCGCGTCGTGTGGACGAGGCCACCCTGATCAGCCAGTCGGTGAGCCAGGACGACATGTTCGAGATCGTGGACGTGTCCAACTCCGAGTGGGGTTCGATGCTGGCCGACAACAGCCAGTACGACGCCTCGATGTTCGGCTGGCAGTCCACCTCCACCGCGGTGACCGAGTCCGATGCGAACTTCCGCACCGGCAGCATCAACAACTTCGGTGGCTTCTCCGATGACCGCGTCAACGAGCTGTACGACGAGCTCCAGGTGGAGACCGACCCCGACCGTCAGATCGAGATCCTCTCCGAGGTCGAGTCGATCCTGGTGGAGGCCGGCTTCGGCGTGACCCTCTTCCAGTTCCCGGCGATCACCGGCTACAACGCAGCGCTCCAGGGTGTGGACCCGATCGCGCTGTCGCCGACGATCTTCTGGAACTTCTGGGAGTGGACGATGGCCGCTGAAGGAGGCGAGGCGACGGACGCCTGATCCCAGGCACATGGTCCGTTGACACGACCACCACTCGTGGGGGGCGCCGAGGCCGGCGCCCCCCACGAGCGCGGTGATCGCACCCGCCACCCCTGACCGGTGCGGCGCCGGCGGCGCGGGGCTCGCCCCAAGACCGGCCGACCCGGGCCACCCGAGGTAACCCACCAATGCTGAGATTCTTCATCCGCCGAACGCTGATCGGCCTGGGCATCCTGCTCCTGTCATCACTGTTGATGTACCTGATGGTCGACCTGACCATCGACCCCCTCGAAGACCTGCGGCTGAGCACCGACCCAGGTAAAGAAACGATGATCGCCCAGCGCATCGACCTGCTCAACCTCAACGAGCCGGTGATCGTGCGCTACTTCCAATGGCTGGGAAACTTCGTCACCGGCGACCTGGGCACGGCCTGGACGACCAACCGAGCGGTCTCGGACATCCTCGCCAGCGCCATCGTCTCCACGCTGCAGCTGGTCACCGCCGCCACCGTGCTGGCCATCGTGCTCGGCATCGCCGTGGGCATCGTCTCCGCGCTGCGCCAGTACAGCTCCTTCGACTACCTGATCACCTTCGTCTCCTTCCTGCTCTACTCCCTGCCCTCGTTCTGGGTGGCGGTGCTGCTCAAGCAGTGGGCGGCGATCGGGTACAACGACTTCCTCGCCGACCCGGTGATCGCCCTGCCGGTGATGATCGGCATCGCGGTGCTCTTCGGACTGCTCTGGTCCCTGGCCCTGGGTGGGCCACCGCGCAGCCGGTTGATCAACGGCGGCGCTGCCGGCGCCGTGACCTTCGTGGTGCTGCTCTACATCCAGCTCACCGACTGGTGGACCACGCCGAACGTGGGCCCGCTGCTGCTGGCGGTCACCTCCCTCGGTATCGCCCTTGCGGTGACCACGCTGTCCACCGGCCTGAAGAACCGACGCTCGCTGCTGACCGCATTGACCGTCGCCGCGCTCGGAGTGGCCCTGTACGTGCCGATGCAGTGGGCGTTCTACTACCTGACCCCGATCATGAACTGGGCCATCGCGCTCGGCCTGGGCCTGCTCGCGGCCGTGGTCGGCGGCGTGATCGGTGCGCTGTACCGGGGCCCGGACTGGCGGCAGTCGGTCCGCACCGGCGCACTCACCGCGGTACCGGTGGCGGGACTGATCTTCATCGACCGGGTGATGCAGGTGTGGCCGGCCTACGTGAACGCGAGCAAGATCAGCGGCCGGCCCATCCCCACCATCGGTGACCGCACCCCAGGCCTCGGCGGCAACTTCTGGGTGGTCACCCTCGACCAGTACACGCACCTGATCCTGCCGACCATCTCCCTGATGCTCATCTCCTTCGCCGGCTACACCCGATACGCCCGCGGCAGCATGCTCGAGGTGATGGGCCAGGACTACATCCGCACCGCACGCGCGAAGGGCCTGACCGAGCGCACCGTGATCATGCGGCACGGGTTCCGCAACTCCCTGATCCCGATGGCCACCATCGTGCCGATCGACATCATCACCCTCATCGGTGGCGCGATCATCACCGAGAACATCTTCGGCAGACCGGGGATGGGGCAGATGTTCATCCGACATCTGGATGGCAACGACATCGAGCCGGTGATGGCCTACCTGCTCATCGTGGCCTTCCTGGCGATCGTCGCGAACATCGTCGCCGACCTCATCTACGCCGTCCTCGACCCACGAATCCGGGTGGAAGCATGACCGACCTGAACACGCCCCAGCCGCCCGAGGAGCCCCCGGTCGGAGAGGCCGAGAACGCCATCGAGCTGCACGCCGTGGAGGGCAAGTCCCAGGGCCAGATCGTCCGGGAACGCTTCTTCAGCCACCGCGGCGCCATGGCCGGCCTCGTGGTGCTCATCCTGATCGCGCTGCTGGCGCTGTCCGCCATCGGCTTCCCGGTGTTCGGCTGGTACGTCGGCGGCTGGTGGCAGTGGAACCCGGTGGAGACCCCGCCGCTGGTCAACCCCGGTGGAGCGCCGACGCTGACCATGCCGTGGAGCGATGCCGGGTTCGCCATCGGCGCCCACCCCTTCGGCCAGGACACCCTCGGCCGGGACATCTTCGCCCGCACCATGAAGGGTGTGCAGACCTCGATGATGATCATGGTCGTCGTCGGCCTCGTGGTCACCGTGATCGGTGTGATCATCGGCGCACTGTCCGGCTTCTACCGCGGCTGGGTGGACACCGGCCTGATGCGGCTGACCGACCTGTTCATCACCATGCCCACCCTGGTGATCGGCGCCGTGCTGGGCAAGCTGGTCGGGGGAGCCAGTGCGTTGCCGCTGGCGCTCGCGCTCGGCTTCATCTCCTGGACCACCCTGGCCCGGCTGGTCCGCGGTGACTTCCTCTCCCTGCGGGAGCGGGAGTTCGTCGATGCCGCCCGGGTGGCTGGCGCGAGCGACTCGCGGATCATCTTCAAGCACATCCTGCCCAACGCCATGGGCGTGATCATCGTCAGCGTCACGCTGCTGATGAGCGCGGCCATCCTGCTGGAGACGGCGCTGAGCTACCTGGGCTTCGGGATCACCGCACCGAACGTCTCCCTGGGCCGGATGATCAGCGACTACCAGACCTCGTTCAGCACCCGGCCGTGGCTGTTCTGGTGGCCAGGCCTGTTCATCATCCTGATCGTGCTCTCGGTCAACTTCGTCGGCGACGGCCTGCGCGACGCGTTCGACCCGCGGCAGAAGAAGCTGCCCTCGGCCCGGGCGATGAAGCGCGCGGACCGGATCGCCCAGCAGCGCACGGAGGCGTCGGCCTCGTGACCGATGTGCAGGTGACGGACCGCTCGCCCGGGCGAGGCTCCGCCGTCGAGCGCTCAGCCCAGCAGGTGCGAGACCACGGCGAGCAGGAGCGAGGCGGCCAGCGCGCCGATCTCGACCGTGTTCCAGGTGGTGGTGCTGGGCAGGGTGCCCAGGGTGCGGGCGCCCAGGTGGCCCGCGGAGCGCAGCGCCTCCCGGTGCTCGGCGATCGCCAGTGCGGCCGCATCGGCGTTCCCGGTGCCCTGCAATGGACTGGGGGAGTCCTCCCGGTCGCGACCGGGCCGACGGGTGCGGGCAGCCATCCCGCTGCTCGCCGGCACCGCCCAGGCGCTGACGGTCACGTCCGTGGCTACCACGGTCAGCGACCACTTGCTGTCCACGCTGCGCAGCGCGGGCCAGGGCACGTGCACGGTGCGCAGGATGTTCGCCACGGTGATGCCGTCGTCGGCCACCAGCACGTGCGGCCGCCAGAACAGGGCCCAGGTGATCACCACGAGGCACAGCACGGTCGGTCCCGAGCGCCACAGCTCCACCGCGCCGCCGTCGAACACGAAGTAGCCCAGCGCGACCACTCCGACCGCCGTCAGCGCGATCGTCAGCACCCGGGCCATCGGTGTGCGGAACGTGCGAGTCTCACCCATGGACCTATGCTCCCAAACAACTTCTGCCGTGCGGGTCTGCCGCTCTCGGCGGGCCCGGTAGGAAGGAACGGTGACCACGCGTGAGCACGCCGACCACCACGGACACTGCCACCACCACCCCCCAGCGTGGTGAACCGATCCTGCAGGTGCGCGACCTGAGCGTCGACTTCTACGTCGAGGGCGAGTGGTTCTCCGCCGCGGACCAGATCTCCTACGACGTGCACGCCGGTGAGGTGCTCGCGATCGTCGGTGAGTCCGGCTCCGGCAAGTCCCAGTCCTCGATGTCCCTGCTCGGGCTGCTGCCGCCGAACGGGCGCACCCGGGGCAGCGCGAAGATGGGCGAGGTCGAGCTGGTCGGGTTGACCGGCCCGGCCCTGCGACGCATCCGCGGCAACGAGATCGCGGTCATCTTCCAGGAGCCGATGACCGCGCTCAACCCGGTCTACCCGGTCGGCTTCCAGATCGTGGAGACCCTGCGCACCCACTTCGACATGGGGCCGTCCAAGGCCAAGGAGCGGGCCATCGAGCTGCTCGAGCTGGTGGAGATGCCCAACCCGCGGGTGCGGTTCAACTCCTACCCGCACCAGCTCTCCGGTGGTCAGCGCCAGCGCGCGATGATCGCCCAGTCGCTGGCTTGCGACCCCAAGCTGCTGATCGCCGACGAGCCCACCACCGCCCTGGACGTGACCGTGCAGGCGGAGATCCTCAAGCTGATGCGCGACCTGCGCTCGAGGATCGACTCCGGCATCATCCTGATCACCCACGACATGGGCGTGGTGGCCGACATGGCCGACTCGATCGTGGTGATGCGCCGCGGCAAGGTGGTCGAACGCGGCAGCGCCGACGACATCTTCAACCGGCCCCAGCACCCCTACACCCGCGAGCTGCTCGGTGCTGTACCGCACCTGGGCGGCAAGTCCGCGCTCGAGGTGAGCGAGCCCGCGCCGGACGCCGCGCCCACCCCGGGTGCCGGCGAGGCGGCCGAGGGTCTGGCCGGTGCCCCCGTGATGGTGGCCGAGGACATGGTCATCGAGTACCCCAAGCACGGTCGGGTGCCGGCGTTCAAGGCCGTGGACCAGGTGGACCTGACCATCGGGGCCGGCGAGGTGGTCGGCCTGGTCGGCGAGTCCGGGTCCGGCAAGACCACCATCGGGCGGGCCGTGGTCGGGCTGCTCCCGGTCAAGTCCGGCAAGCTCGAGATCGCCGGCCAGGACATGGTCGGGATCAAGCCGAAGGACCTGCGCGCGCTGCGAAAGCAGGTCGGCATCGTGTTCCAGGACCCGGGCTCGTCGCTGAACCCGCGGCTGCCGATCGGTGAGTCCATCGGTGAACCGCTGTACCTGCACACCGGCATCAAGGGTGCCGAGCTGACCAAGAACATCGACGTGCTGCTGGACCAGGTGGAGCTGCCCCGGTCGATGCGGAACCGCTACCCGCACGAGCTCTCCGGGGGGCAGCGCCAGCGGGTGGGCATCGCCCGGGCGCTCAGCCTGGAACCGAAGATCCTGGTGGCCGACGAGCCCACCTCCGCCCTGGACGTCTCGGTGCAGGCACACGTGCTGGAGCTGTTCACCGAGCTGCAGCGCGAGCACGGTTTCGCCTGCCTGTTCATCAGCCACGACCTCGCGGTGGTGGAGATGCTCGCCACCCGGATCGCGGTGATGCACCACGGCAAGCTGGTGGAGGTCGGACCGACCGCGCAGATCGTCGACGACCCGCAGGATCCCTACACCCAGCGGCTGATCGCCGCGGTGCCGGTGCCCGACCCGGCCCGGCAGAAGGTCCGCCGGGAGCGTCGCGACGAGCTGCTCGCCGCCAACGCCGCCGCGATCGCCGCAGAGGAGGAGTACGCGGCCACGCACGGTGGCAGCGACCGGCTCTCGCAGATGGACACCCAGCGGGGGCCGGGCACCGGGGTCTGACCGCCGCGCTGGGCCCGCCCCTCTGCGCCGCGCTGGGCCCGCCCCTCTGCGCCGCGCTCGGCCCGTGCCTCGGCGCCGCGCTCGGCCCGTCCCTCGGCGCCGCGTTCGGCCCGTCCCTCGGCGCCGCGCTCGGCAGCCAGCCCGGCGACTCGTGCCCGCAGAGCACGAACCATCGGGCCAGCTGCCGAATGGATCGATTCAAGCGTCGGGGGTGGCCGGGGGCGGCCGGGGCGCGTGGTGGGGCGGCGGTGACGAAGCCCACGGCGCTCGGTGTGACCGGCGTCTCGCCGGAGATGCTCGGGCGGCGGTAGGATGGCCCGTTGGCGCCCGTGTCTCCCGCTGCCCGACCGATCCCGGTCCCGGCCGCGCGTCGAGTGCGACCGGTGGTGCCGCCCTCCCCGCGTGAAGAGAGAACCCGTATGAGCGTGCCCACCCTGCCTGCCGCGCTGCGCACCGACCTGCGCAACGTGGCCATCGTCGCCCACGTCGACCACGGGAAGACCACCCTGGTGGACGCGATGCTGTGGCAGTCGGGCGCCTTCGGCGACCACGACCACGTGGACGAGCGAGCGATGGACTCCGGCGACCTGGAGCGGGAGAAGGGCATCACCATCCTCGCCAAGAACACCGCCGTCGGCTACGCCGGCCCCGCCGCCGCGGCCGCCGGGCACCCGGAGGGGGTGACGATCAACGTGATCGACACCCCCGGGCACGCCGACTTCGGCGGCGAGGTCGAGCGCGGGCTGTCCATGGTGGACGGTGTGGTGCTGCTCGTGGACGCCTCCGAGGGCCCGCTGCCGCAGACCCGGTTCGTGCTCCGCAAGGCCCTCGCCGCGGCGCTGCCGGTGATCCTCGTGGTGAACAAGGTGGACCGCGCCGACGCCCGCATCTCCGAGGTGGTCTCCGAGGCGCAGGACCTGCTGCTCTCCCTGGCCGCCGACCTCGCCGAGGAGGCGAGCGACCTGGACCTGGACGCTGTGCTGGACGTGCCGGTGGTCTACGCCTCCGCCAAGGCCGGCCGCGCCTCGCTCACCCAGCCCGCAGACGGCGAGCTGCCGGAGGGGGAGAACCTGGAGCCGTTGTTCGAGACGATCCTCGGCACCATCCCGGCCCCCTCCTACGACCCGGAGGCACCGCTGCAGGCGCAGGTCACCAACCTGGACGCCTCCCCGTTCCTGGGCCGCCTGGCCCTGCTGCGCATCCACAACGGCACCATCCGGAAGGGGCAGGGCGTCGCCTGGGTGCGGCACGACGGCACCGTGCGCAACGTGCGGATCAGCGAGCTGCTGCGCACCCAGGCGCTGGACCGGATCCCGGCCACCGAAGCCAGCGCCGGCGACATCGTGGCCGTGGCCGGTATCGAGGACATCACCATCGGGGAGACCCTCACCGATCCCGAGGACGTACGCCCGCTGCCGCTGATCACCGTGGACGACCCGGCGATCTCGATGACCATCGGGATCAACACTGCCCCGCTGGCCGGCAAGGTGAAGGGCGCCAAGGTCACCGCACGGCAGGTCAAGGACCGGCTGGACCGCGAGCTCATCGGCAACGTCTCGCTGCGCGTGCTGCCCACCGACCGGCCGGACGCCTGGGAGGTGCAGGGCCGCGGTGAGCTGGCGCTGGCCATCCTGGTGGAGCAGATGCGCCGCGAGGGCTTCGAGCTGACCGTCGGCAAGCCGCAGGTGGTCACCCGGGAGATCGACGGGCGCACCCACGAGCCGATCGAGCGGATGACCATCGACGTGCCGGAGACCTACCTCGGTGCCGTCACCCAGCTGCTCGCCGCCCGCAAGGGTCGGATGGAGACCATGGCCAACCACGGCACCGGCTGGGTCCGGATGGAGTTCGTGGTGCCGGCCCGCGGGCTGATCGGCTTCCGCACCCGGTTCCTCACCGAGACCCGCGGCACCGGGATCGCCTCCTCGATCGCCGAGGGCTACGAGCCGTGGGCCGGACCGATCGAGTTCCGCACCACCGGGTCGCTGGTGGCCGACCGCGCCGGGGTGGCCACCCCGTTCGCGATGCTGAACCTGCAGGACCGGGGCACCTTCTTCATCCAGCCCACCGACGAGGTGTACGAGGGCATGATCGTCGGCGAGAATGCTCGCGGTGACGACATGGACGTCAACATCACCAAGGAGAAGAAGCTCAACAACATCCGCTCCTCCACGGCGGAGTCGTTCGAGAACCTGACCCCCTCGCGCACGCTCACCCTGGAGGAGTCGCTGGAGTTCGCCCGGGAGGACGAGTGCGTGGAGGTCACCCCGGAGGCGGTGCGCATCCGCAAGGTGATCCTCAACGCCCACGACCGGCACAAGGCCGCCCGCCGCACCGTCTGACCGCCCGGGACGTTCGTGCCCTGAGACCGCGGAACGCGACGCGGATCCCACCCACCGCGGAGATCGACGTCGTGGTCGAGGTGCCGGGCACGGCCGAGGATGCGAGAGGATGGAGCGGTGAGCACCTCGCCGACCGAGCCCGCCGACCAGCAGGGACGAGTGCCCGGGGACGCGCCCACCCGTTCGGCACCGCAGGACGCGCCCGCGCGGCGGGTGCTCGCCGTGTTCGCCCACCCCGACGACGAGACCCTCTCCGCCGGAGGCCTGCTCGCCCTTCTCGCCCGCACCGCCCAGGTGCACCTGGTGACCAGCAACCGCGGTGAGCGCGGGGAGGTGATCCCCACCGACATCGCCCACCTGGAGGGTCAGCACGCCGCGCTCGCCGAGCACCGGACCAGAGAGCTCGCGGCCGCCACCGCCGCGCTGGGCATCGCCGAGCACACCTTCCTCGACCAGCTGCCCGGGCACACCGGCCCGGCGCGGTACACCGACTCCGGGATGCGGTGGGACGGCGCCTCCCGGGTGCGGGCCCTGCCCGAGCCAGGTGCCGAACCGAGCGCCTTCAGCAAGGCCGACCCGGAGTTGGCGGCCCGCGTGCTCGCCAGGCACGTGCGCACCCTGCGGCCGGACCTGGTGGTCACCGACGAACCGGACGGCGGCTACGGTCACCCCGACCATGTGCACGCCTCGCGGGTCACCGCGCGTGCGGTACGGCTCGCCGCCGATCCGCAGGCAGGGCTCGACGGCGAACCCTGGTCGGTCCCGGCCCTCGCCTGGGTCGTGCGTCCCGTGTCGCAGGTGCGGTCCGCCGCCACCTGGTTGCAGCACACTCCGGACCGCCCTCGGCTCAATGCCCTGGGGCGCGCACTGCAGGTGCTCGACGCGGACGGCCAGCTGCCGACGATCGTGGTGCCGGACGCCCAGGTGCACGTGGAGGTGGACACCACCGGTGTGGCCGAGGAGCACCTCGCCGCGATG
This sequence comes from uncultured Ruaniaceae bacterium, assembly GCA_964564445.1. Lineage (GTDB taxonomy): Bacteria > Actinomycetota > Actinomycetes > Actinomycetales > Beutenbergiaceae > Ruania. The sequence goes on from CAZMDO010000043.1 coordinate 10,516, forward strand.
CGCGCCCACCGCAGCCAGGTGCAGGAGGCCACCCTCCTCGACCGGGAGCCGCACCGAGCCGGAGGCGCCGACCGGTCCGATAGCGCCGACCGGCCCGACGGCGCCCACCGGCCCGACGACGCTCACCGGCCCGATGGCGCCCACCCGGCCGCACACCCCGAGCGCCCGGACGCCGTGGTCGGCTGGTTCGCCCTGAGCAACGACATCCTCCAGCCGGTCTACGGACGGGCCTGGCTGCAGGCCGACGAGGCCTGGTGCCGCCCCGAGCAGCTGCGCGCCACGGTGGCCGACCTGACCACGGCGACCTCCGCCGTCGGCGGCACGGACCTGCAGGACCGGGCGGCTGCACCGGGCCAGGCGCGTTCCGCCGTCGAGGAGGTGCCGCGCTGGTACCTGATGGCGATGGGCCTGTTCACCGTGGTGATGGGGGTGGTCTTCGCCGCTGCCGGCACCGCCTTCCACCGCTGGACCCCGCCGTGGGGCGTGGTGATGGCACTGCTGGCAGTGGTCGCCGGAGGAGTGCTGGCCCGCACCTTCGCCGACCGCAGGGGCGCCGTGGGGTACGCGGCCGCGGTGCTGGTGACGGTCTTCCTCGCCACCTGGTGGCGTCCGGGCGGGGATGTGCTCGTGGCCGCCCAACCGATCGGGTACGTCTGGCTGGTCGGCTCGATCCTGGCCGGCGCTGCCGGGATGGCCGCGCCGAGAGGGTGGTTCCGTGACGAGCCTTGAGCAGCGGGAGGAGTTCCGGGCCGTCATGTCCCGCCTGGCCTCCGGGGTGAGCGTGGTGGCCGCCCGGGACGGTCGGCACGACCTGGCGATGACCGCTACGTCGCTGGTCTCGGTCTCCCTGGATCCGCCGACGGTGCTGTTCTGCGTGCACTCCGACGCCCGGATCGCCGAGGCGGTCAGCGAGGGCGACCGGTGGGCGGTGAGCATCCTCGGCGAACGGGGACTGCCCGAGGCGGACTGGCTGGCCACTCCCGGCCGGCCCACCCTGGACCAGCTCGCCCGCATCCCGCACACCCGCGGTGACCTCTCCGGGGCGGCCGTGCTCGACGCTGCCGCGGCCTGGTTGGAGTGCGAGACCGAGTGGGTGCGCTCGGCGGCCAGCCACGACGTGGTGGTCGGACGGGTGCTGAGCACCGGGACGGCGCCGGAGCAGACCGGTGCGATCGTGCACCACCTGGGCCGGCTCCGGGCGCTGCCCTGACCGGCAGTGGGGGACGGCCCGCGCCGGTCGGACGCCCACGGCCACCCGGACACAACCATCTGCGCCCGCTGTGCGTCACTGCAAGTGACGACGTGGGCGCGTGGCTGCACGCTCGGTGCTGGCAGGACCGGTAGAATCCGGCAGGGGCCACGTCGGAGAAGTGGCCGACTTGTGGAGGAAATCGGGTGCGAGGTGAGCAGACGCCGGGCTCTGAGGAGCCGGACGGCGGTCGACGGGACGAGGACGTCGCGCCGACGACCAGCGGGGGGCTGAGCCCCGAGCCTGCCGAGTCGCACCCCGGTGACGCCACCGATGTGCTGCCCGCTACGGGCGGCGGAGCCGACGCGGTGCCGGACGAGGCCGATGTCGGGACCGAGGAGACTGACGCGGTGCCGGAAGACCCCGCCGACGGCGCGGGACCGGAGGATGCCACCGATG
>CAZMDO010000043.1:12263-14122 GCA_964564445.1 uncultured Ruaniaceae bacterium
GACGCGGTGCCGGAAGACCCCGCCGACGGCGCGGGACCGGAGGATGCCACCGATGTGCTGCCCGCCGCAGGCAGCGACGACGCCCACGACGTGCCCACCGACGAGGAGCCTGTGACCCCGAAGAAGCGACGCCGCCGCGGCGTCAAGGCCGTCATCTGGGCGGCGCTGGTGCTCGTCGTGCTCGCCGGTGCCTATGTCGGCGGAGCCTGGTTCCTCGGCGACCGGGTGCCCGGCGAGACCAGCGTGGCCGGCGTGGACCTGTCCGGTCTGCCGGTGGACGAGGCCGAGCGGGTGCTCACCGAGGGCCTCGCCGACCAGACCACCGAACCGATCGAGGTCACCTTCGCCGACTCCACCACCGAGATCGACCCGGAGGCCGCCGGGCTGCACCTGGACGCGGAGGCCACCGTCGCCTCCTTCACCGGCTTCACCCTCGACCCGTCGGTGGTCTTCGGCCACCTGTTCGGCCTCGGCGACCAGCCCCCGATCACCACCGTGGACCAGGACAAGCTGCACGGCACGCTGGAGACGCTCGGTGAGCAGCTGGCCATCGCCCCGGTCGAGGGCGTGATCGAGTTCGTCGACGGGGAGCCCACGATCACCGAGCCGGAGGACGGCGCCGAGCTGGACGTGCCCGCCGCCGGCGACCTCCTCGCGGAGCAGTGGATCACCGGTGAGCGTCCACTCACCCTCCCGGCCACCACCGTGCCGCCGCAGATCGACCAGGAGCAGATCGACGCGGCGATGAGCGAGCAGGTCGAACCGATGATGAGCGGCCCGGTCACGGTGACGGTGAACGACACCGAGGCCGAGCTGACCGCCGCGGAGCTGGTCTCTGCGGCCACGATGCCGGCCGAGGGCGACCAGCTGCACCTCACCCTGGACGGCGAGAAGCTCGCCGAGATCGTCACCGAGAAGGTGCCCTCCATCGGGGAGACCCCGCAGGACGCGAAGATCGTGCTCCGTGACGGCCAGCCGCACATCGTCCCGGCGGTCACCGGCACCGGCCTGGACCCGGACGAGCTCGGCCAGGCGGTCCGCGCGGCGGCCGTGGACACCGAGAACCGGACCGCCACCCTGGAGCTGACCCAGACCGAACCGGACTTCTCCACCGAGGACGCCGAGAACCTGGGCATCACCGAGGTAATCGGCAGCTACCAGACGCCCTACCCGTACAACCCGCAGCGCACGATCAACCTCGAGGCCGGCACGTCGCACATCAACGGCACCCTGGTGATGCCCGGCGACCGGTTTTCCCTGCTGGACGCGCTCCGCCCGATCAGCACCTCGAACGGGTACGTCTCCTCCGGGGTGGTGGAGAACGGCTTCGAGTCCCACGCCGTCGGCGGCGGGCTCTCCCAGGTGTCCACCACCACGTTCAACGCCGCGTTCGAGGCCGGCATGGTGGACGTCACCCACCAGCCGCACTCGCGCTGGTTCTCCCGCTACCCCGAGGGGCGCGAGGCCACGCTCTGGGACCCGACCGTGGACATGGTGTTCGAGAACAACACCGGCCACGGGGTGCTCATCCAGGCCTATGTGACCGACTCCCACGTGGTGGTGAAGATGTGGGGCACCGACGTGTTCGACGTGACCATCACCACCAGCGACCGGTACAACTACACCTCGCCGCGCACCGTGTACAACACCTCCCCGCAGTGCATCGCCGAGAGCGGCGGGCAGAGCGGCTTCACCGTGAACGTGACCCGCACGGTGAAGAAGGGCGGCGAGGTCGTGGAGCAGCGCACCTACACCCACGCCTACAGCCCGTGGAACCACGTGGTCTGCGGGTCGCCGCCCAGCGCCGACGACGACAAGGACGACGACAGCGGCGGCAGCAGCGAGGAGGCCAGCAGCGA
>CAZMDO010000044.1:0-14039 GCA_964564445.1 uncultured Ruaniaceae bacterium
GGTCCACGTCCATGCCGCGGGCGGCCACGTCGGTGGCGACCAGCACCTGCACCAGTCCGGTGCGGAGCCGTTCGATGATCCGCTCACGGTCCTTCTGCGCCACGTCACCGCTGATCGCGGCGGCGGCCACACCTCGTTCCAGCAGGGCGGTGCCCACCTCTTCCGCGGTCTGCCGGGTGCGCACGAACACGACGGCCGCCTCGGCGTCGGAGGTGGCCAGCACCCGCGCCAGCGCGCCGATCTTGTGTCGGAACGGCACCACGGCGTAGGTCTGGGTGATCGTGGTGGTGGTCGAGGACGGCCGGGAGGTGGCCACCTCCACCGGGTCGTTCATGTGCTCGCGGGCCACGGCGCGGATCGCGCGCGGCATGGTGGCGGAGAACAGGGCGGTCTGCCGGGTGGGGGCAGCGGAGGCGAGGATGCGGTCGACGTCCTCGGCGAAGCCCATCCGGAGCATCTCGTCGGCCTCGTCCAGCACCAGGTAGGCGAGCTCGGAGAGGTCCAGGGCGCCCTTGTCCAGCATGTCGATCACCCGGCCGGGGGTGCCGACCACCACCTGGGCACCTTCGCCGAGGCCGCGCAGCTGCGGGCCGTAGGGGGCGCCGCCGTAGATGGCCAGCACCCGCGCGGCACCGCGGGGCGCCATCGACTCGATGGCGTCGGCCACCTGGATGGCCAGCTCGCGGGTGGGCACCAGCACCAGGGCCTGCACCCGGCGGGCAGCCGAGTCCAGGCGGGCGAGCATCGGCAGCGCGAACGCCGCGGTCTTGCCGGTGCCGGTCTGGGCCACGCCGGTCACGTCCCGGCCGGCGAGCAGGGCGGGGATGGTCGCCGCCTGGATCTCGGTGGGGGTGGTGAAGCCGAGTACGCTGATGGCGCCGAGCAGGTCGGTGGGCAGGTCGAGGTCGGCGAAGGTCGGGGTGCCGGCTGCGGCGTCCTCGACGTCGGGGCGTGCAGGAGCGGGGGCAGTGTCGATCGTCATGGCGGAGGGCAAGCACTTTCATCGGGGCTGGAGGCGGCGGACCGGTGGGCCCTGCTCCGCCTCAGCCCGACGTCCCGGGCCGCCTCGTGCGACCGGGTCAGCCGACCTGGCGGCTGAGATCTGGGGCGGGCGTGCGCCCGGTGCCAGAAGAAGAAGGGGCTTGTCTGCGGGATGTGCGCTCCAAGTAGGGCCAGTCTACGGGCCACCGGTCCAGATCGGTGGGTACTGTGCGCAACCTCACCACCAGCCGGGGGTCTGCCGCGGCCGCGCTGGGGCCTGGCGACCTGCCGCGCTGCGGCCTGGCGACCTGCCGCGCTGGGGCCGGGCGAGCGGCCGCGCTCGGGCCTGCAGCGGTCGCGCTCGGGCCTGCCGACCTACCGCGCGCCGGGTATGGTCGCCGCTCCGCCCAGCCACGCGGTGGAGCCGCGCACCTGGCATGATCGCCGCATGGACGCAGCGCTGAGCTCCCTGCGGGAGGCGGTCGCGGCTGCCCCGCTGCCGCTGCAGCTGCCTGGTGCCGCCGAGGCGCGCCGGCACCGCCAGCTGCTGCTCGACCAGCTGGACGACTACCTGCTGCCTCGTGCGGCCAGCCTGGACGCCCCGCTGCTGGCGGTGGTGGGCGGTTCCACCGGGGCGGGCAAGTCGACCCTGGTGAACGCGCTGGTGGGGGACGTGCTCACCCGCACCGGCGCGATCCGGCCCACCACCCGCGACCCGCTGCTCATCCACCACCCGGACGATGCGCACTGGTTCACCGAGCCGCGCATCCTGCCGCACCTGCCCCGGCTGCGCACCGCGGCCCCCGGCCAGGAACCCACCCCCGGGGCACCCACCGCCGGGGCACCCGCCGCGGCCGTACCGAGTCAGCACCCGGCCGGCACGTCCCAGGTGCTCCGGCTGACCTCGTCGACGGCGGTCGGGCCGGGTCTGGCGCTGCTGGACGCACCGGACATCGACTCGGTGGTGGACGCCAACCGGCAGCTGGCCACCCAGCTGCTCGCGGCGGCCGACCTGTGGCTGTTCGTCACCACCGCCCACCGGTACGCCGACGCGGTGCCCTGGGACCTGCTCGCCGCCGCCGCCGAGCGGGACGTGGTAGTGGCGGTGGTGCTGGACCGCATCCCGCCGCCGGTGGTCCGTGAGGTCAGCGACGACCTGGCCGGGATGCTCGCCGACCACGGGCTGGGCCAGGCACCGCTGTTCCTGCTGACCGAGAGGGAGCTGGACGTGCGCGGCATGCTCCCTGCGGAGGCGGTGGCGGACCTGCGCACCTGGCTGGCCCACCTCACCGCGGATGCGGCCGCCCGGTCCGAGGTGGCCCGGCGCACCCTGGCCGGTGCGGTGCGCAGCGCCACCACGGCCGCCGGCTCGCTCGCCGGTGCTGTGGCCGACCAGGCCACCGCCACCAAGGAGATGGCCGAGGCGCTGGCACAGATCTTCGACGTCACCGAGCTGCTCACCCGCATCACCGACGGCGCCCTGCTGCGGGGCGAGGTGCTCTCCCGCTGGCAGGACTTCGTCGGCACCGGCGAGCTCTTCCGGTCCCTCGAGGCAGGCGTCGGTCGCCTCCGGGACCGGGCGACGGCGTTCCTCACCGGGAGACCACGTCCGGCCCGTCGCGTAGAGCACGCGCTGGAGCAGGGCCTGCACAGCGTGCTGGTGGAGCAGGCCGACCAGGCCGCCCACCGGGCCTACACCCAGCTCTGGCAGCAGCCGGCCGGCCGGGAGCTGCTGCCGGGCCCGGAGCTGGAGCATGCCGCGGACACCTTCTCCGCCGATGCCGCCGCGGCGATCCGGCAGTGGCAACGGTTCGTGCTCGAGCTGGTGCGCACCGAGGGGCAGGACAAGCGCACCACCGCCCGGGTGCTGGCGTTCGGGGTGAACGGGCTGGCCGTGGTGCTGATGGTGCTCGCGTTCGCCTCGACCGGCGGACTGGTGGGCGCGGAGGTCGCGATCGCCGGGGGCAGCGCGGTGGTGGCGCAGAAGCTGCTGGAGGCGATCTTCGGTGACCAGGCGGTGCGCCGCCTGGCCGCCCGGGCGCGGGCCGACCTGTCCGAGCGGGTCGCTGCCCTGTTCGAGGCGGAACGGGACCGGTTCACCGCGCTGCTGCCGGATGCGGCGGCCACATCCGCTGCGGCGGCGGGGCTGCGGGCCGCCGTGGCCGAGCTGGAGGAGGCCGCCGCTTCCCTCGAGCGCGAGGGGCCGCGGTGAGGGGCACCAGGCTCACGCTGCCCGCGCAGCTGGAGGCCCTCGACCGGGCCACCGACCTGGCCGCCCGGGTGCACGAGGCCACCGGCAGCACCGACGACGCGCTGCACGGGGCCATCCAGCAGGCCCGCGGCGCCCTCGCCCGTGCCCGGGAGCGCACCGAGCTGTCCGCCGAGCACACCGTGGTCGCCCTCGCCGGGGCCACCGGGTCGGGCAAGTCCTCCCTGCTGAACCTGCTCGCCGGGGCCGAGGTGGCCACGGTGGGCGCCCGCCGGCCCACCACCGCGCACGCCCAGGCGGTGATCTGCCACGGTCCGGGCGGCGCCGCGGGCACCGACGCTGATGCCGGCGCCCTGCTGGACTGGCTGGGCATCACCCGCCGCGCCGAGGTCGCCCGCGACCGGCTCGCCTCGGCGGTCCTGGTGGACCTGCCGGACGTGGACTCGCTGCGCCGGGACCACCAGCTGCGTGCCGAGCACCTCACCCAGCGCGCGGACGTGCTCGTCTGGGTGCTGGATCCGCAGAAGTACGCCGACGCGGTGGTGCACCAGCAGTACCTGCGCCCGATGGCCCGGCACGCCGACGTGATGCTCGTGCTGCTGAACCAGTCCGACACCCTCGGCGAGGCGGACCTGCCCGCGGTGCTGGCGGACCTGACCGACCGGCTGGCTGCCGACGGGTTGCCCGGCGTGCGGGTGCTGCCCACCTCGGCGACCACCGGAGCCGGGATCGAGGACCTGGTCACGGCGATCTCCGCCGTCGCGGTGGATCGGGCGAACGTGCGCCGGCGGCTGGCCGCAGACCTGGCCACCGCGGCCGAGCACCTGGCGCAGCTGTGCCCGCCCGCCGACGCCCCCGGCGTGAGGACGCAGCTGCGCCGCCACCTGACCGAGGAGCTCGCCGCCGCGGCGGGTGCCGACCGGGTGGCCGATGCCGTCGCCACCTCCTACCGGATGACCGCCCGGGCCCGCACCGGCTGGCCGGTCACCCGCTGGCTGGGCCGGTTCCGGGCCGACCCGCTGCGCCGGCTGCACCTGGGTGGCGGCACCGGGCGCCGGCCCGCCGACCAGCGTCCGGCGGGCGGTGCTGACGGGCAGGTGCTCACCGCCCCCTCGATGCCGGAGCCGGACCCCGCCGCCCAGGCGCGCGTGGGTCGGGCGCTGGCCCAGGCCGCGGACGCCGTGGTCGGGGCGGCTGTACCCCCGTGGCGGCACTACCTGCGCGGCGGGGTCGGGCAGTCGGGTGCGGAGGTCACCGCGCAGGCGCAGGACGCGATCTCCGAGGTGCTGGCGCGCAGCCCCGACCGCCGGGAGGGCCGCGACCCGTCCTGGTTCGCCCTGGTCGGGGCGCTGCAGTGGCTGCTGCTCGCGGTCCTGGTGGTCGGTCTGGGCTGGGTGGCGCTGGTGGTCCTGCTGCGCTACCTGGGGGTGGACCCGGTGTGGACCCCGCAGCTGGGTCCGGTACCGGCCGAGGAGCCGTGGCCCGCGCTGCCGGCGATCCCCTGGCCGGTGGTGCTGCTCGCGGGGGCGGCCGTGCTCGGTGTGCTGGTGGCCCTGGCCGCGGGGGTGGCGGCCCGGGTGGGCGCGGCTCGTCGGCGGCGGCGCACCCACCGGCGGATCACCGAAGCGATCCGGGCGGTGGCGGATGCCGCGGTGCTGGACCCGCTGGCCGCACGCAGCGCGGAGGTACAGGAGTACGCCGGGGCGATCGGGCGGGCCGCGAACCATTAGGATCGTCTGGCGTCGCGACCAGCGCGGCCCAGTCACGTTCCGGGAGGATCCTCGTGCTTCGTACCCACCAGGCCGGCACCCTGCGCGCCGGTGACATCGGCACCACCGTCACCCTGACCGGGTGGGTGGACCGGCGCCGGGACCACGGTGGGGTGGCGTTCCTGGACCTGCGGGACTCCTCCGGGATCGTGCAGGTGGTGGTGCGCGACGAGGAGGTGGCGCACCCGCTGCGCTCGGAGTTCGTGCTGCAGGTGACCGGTGAGGTCGCCGCGCGCCCGGAGGGCAACGCCAACCCGAACCTGGGCACGGGTGAGATCGAGGTGATCGCGAGCGACGTCGTCGTGCTGAACACCTCGGCGGCGTTGCCGTTCCAGGTCTCCACCGCCCTGGACGAGCAGGTCACCGTGGGGGAGGAGGTGCGGTTGAAGTACCGCTACCTGGACCTGCGCCGGCCTGGTCCGGCCCATGCGATCCGGTTGCGGTCGGCGGTGAACCGGGCTGCCCGCACCGTGCTCGACGGCGAAGGCTTCGTGGAGATCGAGACGCCCACCTTGACCCGGTCTACTCCGGAGGGGGCGCGGGACTTCGTGGTGCCGGCCCGGCTGGCGCCGGGCTCCTGGTACGCGCTGCCGCAGTCGCCACAGCTGTTCAAGCAGCTGCTGATGGTCTCCGGGATGGAGCGGTACTACCAGATCGCCCGCTGCTACCGGGACGAGGACTTCCGCGCCGACCGGCAGCCGGAGTTCACCCAGCTCGACGTGGAGATGAGCTTCGTGGAGCAGGACGACGTGATCGCCCTGGCCGAGCAGGTGCTGGTGGCCCTCTGGGAGCTGATCGGGTACACCATCCCCACCCCGATCCCGCGGATGACCTACGCCGAGGCGATGCGCCGGTTCGGCACCGACAAGCCGGACCTGCGCTTCGGGCAGGAGCTGACCGACCTGACCAGCTACTTCGCCGGCACCGGCTTCCGGGTGTTCCAGGCCCCCTATGTCGGCGCCGTGGTGATGCCCGGTGGCGGCTCCCAGCCGCGCCGGCAGTTCGACGCCTGGCAGGAGTGGGCCAAGCAACGCGGCGCCAAGGGCCTGGCGTACGTGACCGTGGCCGAGGACGGCACCCTCGGCGGGCCGGTGGCGAAGAACCTCACCGACGACGAGCGGGCCGGGCTCGCCGCGGCCACCGGCGCCAAGCCGGGAGACTGCATCTTCTTCGCCGCCGGCGCGCAGGCCGCCAGCAGGGCGCTGCTCGGCGCCGCCCGGCTGGAGATCGGCCACCGCTGCGCGCTGATCGACGAGACCGCCTGGGCGTTCGTGTGGGTGGTGGACGCACCGCTCTTCAAGCCTACCGGGGAGGACGACGACGTGGCGGTGGGGTCCGGCGCGTGGACCGCCGTGCACCACGCGTTCACCTCACCGACGCCGGAGTGGATCGACCGCTTCGAGACCGACCCGGGCAACGCGCTGGCCTACGCCTACGACATCGTCTGCAACGGCAACGAGATCGGCGGCGGGTCGATCCGTATCCACGCCCGGGAGGTGCAGGAGCGGGTGTTCGCGGTGATGGGCATCACCGAGGAGGAGGCCAAGGAGAAGTTCGGCTTCCTGCTCGAGGCGTTCGCCTTCGGTGCCCCGCCGCACGGTGGTATCGCGTTCGGCTGGGACCGGATCGTGGCGCTGCTGGCCGGTGCCGACTCGATCCGGGACGTGATCGCGTTCCCGAAGTCCGGCGGCGGCTACGACCCGCTCACCGGGGCGCCCGCGCCGATCACCGCCGCGCAGCGCAAGGAGGCCGGTGTGGATGCAAAGCCGGAGCCGAAGGGAGCCCCGGCACAGCCGACCGGCGCGGGGGAGTGAGCACCACGACCGCTGCCGAGTTCTCCCCGGTCGCCGGCCTCGACGACCTCCCGCAGCCGTGGCGCTCGTTCCCGTTCCTGGCCGCCGACCTGCCCCGGTACACCGGCGCGACCGCCTGGGGCGGCTCGGACGCTCTCGCGTTGAGTGTGGTCTCCGGTGATGGAACCCGCCGTGCCCTGGTGGGCGTGGGGGAGCCGGGACCGCTGGCCGAGGTGGTGGCGACCGCGTTCGACGCCGGTGGCACCCCGCTGCCCGGCAGCGGGCTGGAGGCGGCGCCGGTCGCCGTGGCGAGCCTGACCCGCGGCGCCTGGGACCTGCTGCCGGCGCCGGTGCGGGGCCGGCTCGCCCTGGACCAGGTCTCGCACTGGGACTGGCTGGTGACCAGCACCGAGCCGCCGTACCAGGCCGGTGAGGACCAGGTCGTCGAGCTCGACCTGGTCGCCGACCGGGCCGAGCTGGAGGGTCTGCAGCGGCTCGCCCTGCCGGAGACCTACACCACCCTGGACAAGCCGGACACCCGCTGGTTCGGCTGGCGCGACTCCGGCGGGGTGCTGCGCTGCATGGCCGCGGCGAGCAGCTGGACCCGTGAGGTGCACCTCGGCTCGATCGCCACCCACCCGCAGTGGCGCCGGCGCGGCCTGGGCACGGCGGTGACGGCGGCGCTCACCCGTGCCGGGCTGGCCGCCACCGGGCAGGTCAGCCTGGGGCTGTACACCACCAACGACGACGCCCGGCGGGTCTACGAGCGCCTCGGTTTCCACCTCGGCCAACGGGTGGAGTCCCGCCGCCCGGCCCGCTGACCTCCCCACCCCACCCTGAGGTCGTCCTGCTCGCCGGGGGCCATGGCCCCCGTCTGACAGGACGACCCGGGGGTTGGGGGTGGTCAGTGGCGGATGCCGAAGCGCTGGTAGAGGCGGGCCAGGGGCTGGGGTGCCCACCAGTTGCGGTGGCCCAACAGGGTCATCGTGGCCGGCACCAGCAGCATCCGCACCAGGGTGGCGTCGATGAGCACGGTGACCGCCAGCGCCACGCCCACCTCCTTGATCGGCAGCAGCTCGCCGGTGGCGAACCCGGCGAAGACCACGATGATCACCAGCGCGGCCGAGGTGATGATCCGCCCGGACTGCTGCAGCCCCGCGCTCACCGACGCATCGTTGTCGCCGCGGTGGATGCCGCCCTGGCCGCCGTCGTAGTACTCCTTGATCCGGGCGATGAGGAACACCTCGTAGTCCATCGCCAGCCCGAAGCCGAAGGCGACCACCACGGCCACCACATAGGACTCCAGGCCGCCGACCGGGGTGAACCCGAGCAGCCCGGCCAGGTGCCCCTCGGCGAAGATCCACGTGGTCACGCCCAGGGAGGCGCACAGCGAGAGCGCGTTCACCACCAGCGCCTTCAACGGCACCAGCAGCGACCCGGTCATGGCGAACAGCAGCACGAACGTGGCCAGCACCACGATCCCGGCCGCCACCGGGAGACCCTCGAGGAGCGCCTGGGTGAAGTCGAGCTGGTTCGCCGCCTGGCCCATCACCCAGTGCTGGGAGGCCGGGGCGGGGTCCAGGTCGCGGATCGCCCGGACCACGTCGGTGGCGACCTGCCCACCGGGGTCGTCGGTGTCCACCTGCACACCGATCACCTGGTACTCCTCGCTGACCTCCTCGGTGAGACGGGCGGAGGTGACGTCCGGCAGCGTGGCGATCTCCTCGGCCAGCGCGGTGGCGTCCTCGGCGCTGCCGGCCACCAGCACCTGCGCGGTGGGCGTGGCGAACGCGGGGTACTGCTCGGCCAGCACGGTGAGGAACTCCCGCTGGTCGGAGTCCTCCGGCACCATCTCGGTGGTGGTGTTGCGCAGCGTCAGCCCCAGCAGCGGGGAGGCCAGGAACACCAGCACGGCCGCCACGGCGACCATCACCAGCCACGGCCGGCGCTGCACCCCGCCGGCGAGCCGGGAGAAGAAGCCGTGGGTCGGTGCGGTCTCCCCGAGCGTGCCGAGCAGGCGGCGCAGCCCCGGCACCGTCAACAGCGCGGGTGGGCGGAGCATGCGCCGCCCCCGCAGCGCCAGCAGCGCCGGCACCAGGGTGAGGGCGGAGGCCACGGCGATCACCACCACCGACACCCCGGCCGCCCCGAGCGACCTGAGGATCTCCGGGCGGAGCAGGAGGAGACCTGCGATCGCGATCGCCACGGTGAGGGCGGAGAACGTCACGGTGCGACCCGCCGTCGACACCGTGGTGCGCAGCGCCCGTTCGACCACCGGGTCGCGCCTGCGCCCGGACCGTCGGCGACGGCGCCGCTGCCCCGGCACGGTGTCGGCCAGCTCGGCGTCCACCTCGCGCCGGATCTCCTCCCGGTACCGGGAGACGATGAGCAGGCCGTAGTCGATGGACAGGCCGAGACCGAGGACGGTGACGACGTTGACCACCACCGAGTCCAGGTCGATCAGGTAGGAGAACCCGAGCAGGGCACCGAGCCCACCGGCGATGGAGGCGAGCGCTCCTGCCAGCGGCATCCCCGCGGCGAGGAACCCGCCGAAGACGATCACCATCACCAGCAGCGAGATCGGCAGTGCGACCGCTTCGCCCCGGGTCAGGTCGCGCTGCATCTGGTCCACGATCGAGTCGGTGAGCAACGTGTTGCTGGAGACCAGCACCCGGGCGTCGGCGCCGAGGTCCGCACCGAACGCGGTGAGCTCGTCAACCACCTCCTCCTCAGCGCTCGCCTCGGCGTCCGCGCCGAGAGTGCCGTCCAGGGTGATGCTGATCAGGAAGCCGTCACCGTCCGCGGCCAGGAACGGCGCTGCCTGCTCGGAGTCCAGGCCCTCCGGGAAGACGAACGGGTCGGCGACCTGCTGCACGCCCTCGACCTCCAGCAGCCGGGAGTGCGCAGTGGTGATGGCGCGGCCGGCGGTGCTGAGCTGCTCCGGGTCGGTCAGGTCCACGCCGCGCACGATCGCCGTGACGCTGGTCGGCTCCTCCGCCACCCCGGCGAGGATCTCCCGGGCCTCCTGGCTCTCCGAGCCCGGGACGACCGGTTCGCCGGAGTGCAACCGGTCGAACAGGCCCTGGCCGCCAAGACCGGTGAGCGCGAGACCCCCGGTGACCGCGACCAGCACGATCCAGCAGAGCACCGTGAGCAGCGGGTGTCGGGCGATCGTGCGCCCCAGGCGATCGAACACGGACCAATCATGGCAGCCGCGTAGGGTGGTGGGCGTGGATCTGTTCGAGTCCGCCGGTCAGGAGACCACAGGCGTGCCGCGCGCCTGGGACGCCGCCCCGCTCGCGGTGCGGATGCGGCCCGCCTCCGCCGAGGAGGTGCTCGGCCAGCAGCACCTGCTCGAGCCGGGCTCCCCGCTGCGCCGGCTGATCGAACCACCCCGGCCCGGGTCGCTGCCGCCGTCCTCGGTGGTGCTGTGGGGCCCACCGGGCACCGGGAAGACCACCCTCGCCTACCTGGTGGCCACCTCCTCCGGGCGGCGGTTCGTGGAGCTGTCCGCGGTGACCGCCGGGGTCAAGGACGTGCGCACCGTGATCGAGGACGCCCGGCGCCGGTTGGCGACCTCCTCGGGGGAGACGGTGCTGTTCATCGACGAGGTGCACCGGTTCTCCAAGACCCAGCAGGATGCGCTGCTGCCCGCGGTGGAGAACCGGTGGGTCACGCTGATGGCCGCCACCACGGAGAACCCGTCGTTCTCGGTGATCTCCCCGCTGCTGTCCCGTTCGATCATGCTCACCCTGCGGGCACTGACCGCCGAGGACCTGGACGCGCTGCTCACCCGGGCGCTGGCCGACGAGCGTGGCCTGGCGGGCACGATCGAGCTGGCCGAGGACGCCCGGGCCTACCTGCTCCGGCTCGCCGGGGGTGATGCGCGCAAGGGGCTGACCATCCTGGAGGCTGCCGCGGGCACTGCGCTGGAGGCCGGCGCCGAGCAGATCACCCTGGACGCGATGGAGCAGGCCATCGACGTGGCCGCGGTGCGCTACGACCGGGCCGGGGACCAGCACTACGACGTGATCAGCGCGTTCATCAAGTCGATGCGCGGTAGCGACGTGGACGCCGCGCTGCACTACCTGGCCCGGATGGTGGTGGCGGGGGAGGATCCCCGGTTCATCGCCCGCCGGGTGGTGATCGCCGCTGCCGAGGACGTCGGGATGGCCGACCCGACCGCGCTGCAGACCGCGGTCGCCGCAGCGCAGGCGGTGGCGCTGATCGGGATGCCGGAGGCGCGCATCATCCTCGCCGAGGCGGTGGTGCACGTGGCCAGCGCGCCGAAGTCGAACGCCGCCTACACCGGCATCGACCAGGCGATCGCGGACGTGCGCGCCGGGAAAGCCGGGCCGGTGCCGGCGCACCTGCGGGACGCGCACTACGCCGGGGCGAAGGCGCTCGGGCACGGCACCGAGTACACCTACTCCCACGACGAGCCGCACGCCGTGGCCCGGCAGACCTACCTGCCCGAGGAGCTCGCCGACGCCCGGTACTACCGACCCACCGACCGCGGGTTCGAACGGACCCTGACCGAGCGGCTGGAGCGGGTGCGGTCGCTGCTCGGCCGGTGAGGTACGTGACGGCGCTCACGCCGGGGCGGCAGCGTCGATGGGCTAGACTTGCGGGGTTGCCCATCCGGGCACACCTGGGGTCTTAGCCGACGGCTCTGCCCACCGGACACCACGCCGAGCACCTGCTCACCACGTGCGCACCGGTACCTGCAGGCCTGGAGTCGACCCCATGCGTCCATCCGGCGTTCCGGCGCCGGGGACGCGTGACGTGAAAGAAACGACAGGAAGAAGTTCATGGCTTCGAAGAACCGCACGCGCCGGCAGGTCCGGCTCTCTCGCGCCCTCGGGATCGCGCTGACCCCGAAGGCCGTCAAGTACTTCGAGAAGCGGCCCTACCCGCCGGGTGAGCACGGCCGCGCTCGTCGCCGCACCGAGTCCGACTACGCGGTCCGTCTGAAGGAGAAGCAGCGTCTGCGCGCCCAGTACGGGCTGCGTGAGGCCCAGCTGCGTCGCGCCTTCGAGGAGGCCCGCCGCGAGGAGGGGCTGACCGGTGAGACCCTGGTGGAGAACCTGGAGACCCGCCTGGACGCCCTGGTGCTGCGCGCCGGGTTCGGTCGGACGATGGCCCAGGCCCGCCAGATCGTGGTGCACCGCCACGTCCTCGTCGACGGCAAGCTGGTGGACCGCCCCTCCTTCCGGGTCAAGCCCGGCCAGGTGGTGCAGGTCAAGCCGCGCAGCCAGACGATGGTGCCGTTCCAGGTGGCCGCCGCCGGTGCGCACCGGGACGTGCTGCCCACTGTGCCGGAGTACCTGGACGTGCAGCTGGAGAAGCTGCGCTTCGAGCTGGTGCGCCGTCCGAAGCGCGCCGAGGTCCCGGTGACCTGCGACGTGCAGCTGGTCGTCGAGCACTACTCGCGCTGACCCACGCTCAGGGCGCCCCGGGGGACACCGCACGCGGTGGGCCGCCGGGGCGCCGTCGTCGGTACCAGCGCCGCCCGGGCCCGGGTAGGGTCACCTGTGGGCCGCCACACCGGCCGGCCATCCCGAGACAGCAGGAGGAGCCACCGCCATGTCCATCGGCGACATTGCCGGACTCATCGCCGCGATCGCGTTCGTGCTGCTGGTCGGCGCCCTGGCCGTCCCGCTGCTCAAGCTCGGCAGGGTGATGGACGAGGCGCGCCGCAGCCTCGCCGAGGTCACCGAGCACACCATCCCGGTGATCGACGAGGCCGCGACCACGATCAGCTCCACCAACGGCCAGATCGCGAAGGTGGACACCGTCACCACCGCGGCCGCCGAGGTGTCCACGAACGTCTCCGCCCTCACCTCGCTGGTGGCCGCGACCGTGGGCGCCCCGCTGATCAAGATGGCGGCCTTCTCGATGGCGGTCCGGGGGATGTTCCGCCGGGAGAAGAAGTCGTGAAGCGCGCGGTGTGGATCGGGATCGGCGTGGTCGGCACCCTGGTGGTGCTCCGGCAGGTGGCCAAGGCGAACGAACGCTTCGGTGCGGTCGCCAAGCTGACCAGCCCGGCCGGCATCGCCGAGTCGATCACCTCGTTGGCCGTGGCTGCCAAGGAGCTGGGGGAGCAGGTGCGTACCTCCATGGCGGAGAACGAGGCGGCGCTGATGGAGGCGCTGATGCCGAGCGAGGAGGAGGTCGCCCGCGCGCGCGAGGTGCGCGCTCGGCACCGCTCCGCCGGCGAGGACCCGTCGGCCGACCAGGACCCGTTCGCTGCCCCGGACGCCTATCCCGACGACTGGTCCGGCTGAGCCGCTGGGCCCGAACGCGCCCAGCCGGCCGGCGTCACGCCCCGACCGGCCCCCAGACCCGCTATCCGAACAGACGAGACCTGAATGCGTACCGCAGAGATCCACCGCCGCTGGCTGACCTACTTCTCCGAGCGCGGGCACACCGTGGTGCCGAGCGCCCCGCTGGTGTCCCCGGACCCCTCGATCCTGTTCACCATCGCCGGCATGGTGCCGTTCATCCCGTACATCGTCGGCACCGAAGAGGCGCCGTGGCCGCGGGCGGTGAGCGTGCAGAAGTGCATCCGCACCAACGACATCGAGAACGTCGGCAAGACCACCCGGCACGGCACGTTCTTCCAGATGTGCGGCAACTTCTCCTTCGGCGACTACTTCAAGACCGAGTCGATCAACTACTCCTGGGACCTGATCACCAGCTCGGTCGCCGACGGCGGCTTCGGGCTGGACGGCGACCGCATCTGGGTGACCATCTGGGACCAGGACACCGAGGCCGCCGAGGCCCTGGCCGCCCTCGGTGTCGACCCCGCACACGTGGTGCGCCTGCCCAAGGAGGAGAACTTCTGGGACACCGGCCAGCCCGGACCGGCCGGACCGTGTGCGGAGTTCCACTACGACCGCGGACCGGCCTACGGTCCGGAGGCCGTGGGCGGCACCGTGGACCCGGGCGGGGACCGGTACCTGGAGTTCTACAACAACGTCTTCGACCAGTTCCTCCGCGGTGAGGGCCAGGGCAAGGACTACCCGCTGCTCGGCGAGCTCGACCAGAAGTCCATCGACACCGGCCTCGGCCTGGAACGGCTCGCGTTCCTGCTGCAGGACAAGGAGAACCTGTACGAGATCGACCAGACCTTCCCGGTCATCTCCCGGGTGGAGGAGCTCTCCGGACGCCGCTACCGGCTGGGGGAGAACTCCGCGGACAACGACCAGGTGCAGATGCGGGTGGTCGCCGACCATGTGCGCTCGGCGCTGATGCTGATCGGGGACGGTGTACGCCCCGGCAACG
>CAZMDO010000045.1:0-14009 GCA_964564445.1 uncultured Ruaniaceae bacterium
CGGCGAGGCCGGGGTCAGGCCACTCTGGGCGACCGGCGCGGCCGCCGGGGCGTGCCCGGACGAGCCCTGGTCCGGGTGAGTGGACCGGTCCGGGCGAGCTTCGCCGTCGGCGGGAGCAAGGGCGGGGCGATTGGTGCAGTCAGCAGGCGCAGGCGTGGTCAAGGTGAGGTTTCCGGGGGCAGCAGGCGGTCCGGCCCGACGGCGGAGGGCCGGGTGGGCAGCGGAGGTGGTCGGGGCGCCGGGGGTAGCCCAGGCGTCGCGGGCGCGGGCGCGGCATGAGCGCACGTCGACCCAGTCTCTATTGTGCTCCCCGCGCGGGCCCGGGGTCGAATCGTTTCGGGAGTGTCCGGTGTGATCCCGCCAACACCGCCCACCCCCTCCATGGCCCCTCCGCGTGCCACCCCCTCTCCGCGTGCCACCCCCTCTCCGCGTGAATCCATTCACTCGTGAGCGGGAACGACGGCTCGTGCTCCGCGGTCACGCCTCATCGGGCCAGGTGCCGATGCCGCGCCCACTGCGCCAGGTGCCGATGTCCCGCCCACTGCGTCAGGTGCCGACGCCGCGCCCACTGCACCAGGTGCCGATACCGCGATGATGCTCAGTGCGGCGGGCCCGACTCCCCCGCCCGGCAACTCCGGGCACCACCCGGGGCTCAGCGAGCCTTCGCGGCCTTGGCGGCGGCCTTCATCGCCTTCTTCGTGGCCCGGACCTCCTGCAAGGACTCGGCGTCGCGCACATCGGCGATGGACCGGCGCGCATCCGGTGCGCCGTAGTCGCCGGCGGCTTCCTGCCAGCCGGGCGCCTGCAGGCCACGCTGCTTGCCGAGCAGGGCCAGGAAGATCTTCGCCTTCTGCTCCCCGAACCCGGGCAGGAGCTTCAACCGGCGCAGGATCTCCTTGCCGTCCGGGTCGCCGTGGGTCCACAGTGCGGCGGCGTCGCCGTCGTAGTCGCTGACCAAGGTCTGGCAGAGCGCCTGGATGCGGCCGGCCATCGACCCCGGGAAGCGGTGCACGGCCGGCGGGGTGGCGCAGATCTGGGTGAACTCCTCCGGGTCCATCGCGGCGATCGCCTCCGCACTGAACTCCCCCATCCGGGCGGTCAGCTTCGCCGGTCCGGCGAAGGCAGTCTCCATCGGCACCTGCTGGTCCAGGAGCATGCCGATGAGCAGCGCCAGCGGGTCGGATTCCAGGAGGCGGTCCGCTGCGTCATCACCGGTCAGCCAGAGCGAGTGTTCCATCGCTCCATGCTGCCACGTCGACGGTTTTGACGACCGACCAAAGCCCGGCCGGCGACGCTCTGCAAAGCGCTGGTCAACTAGACGCAAAGTAGAACCTTCGGAGTTGTGGAGATTGTTTCATCACAATAACGATGCATGGAGGACTTTCCGGGCCCGTGCCGACCTGCCCTGACCTGCAGTTTTCCGTTGCAATCTGGGGGAATCCGGGGCCTCGATCACCTGCACCCAGCGGCCGAAACCATCGGCAAAACACCTGTGGCTCCAGTTGAGCGGTAGAGCCAGGTTGCCTAGCGTGATCAGGCATCAACGACCTGTCGGGGTAGCCCGTCCGGTACATCCTGCCCATCTGCGCGGCATCGTCGCCAGAGCCGGTGGACCTGGTCCTCCTGGGTAGGGCGCGCCGGTCGACGCCTCTACCAACTGAAGGGACCATGATGGCAAATTCGATTAGGCGGACCGCCGGGGTGACGGCCACGGCGGCAGCAGTCGCTCTCGGTCTCGCCGCCTGTGGAGCCGCACAGGAAGCCGGAGGTGACGGCGAGGGCAACCTCCTCGAGCAGCTCCAGGAGCAGGGCAGCATCACCGTCGCGTTCGCTGGTGAGATCCCCTACAGCTGGGAGACCGAGGACGGCGAGCTCACCGGTGCGACGATCGCGCTGGACCGAGAGATCTACGCCGCCATGGGCATCGACGACGTCGAGGGCCAGTACGTGGAGTGGAACGCCCTCATCCCCGGCCTGAACAAGGGCGAGTACGACTCGGTCTCCGCCGGTATGTCGATCCTCCCCGACCGCTGCGCACAGGCCTCGTTCTCGCACCCGAGCCTGATGTACACCACCGGGCTGATGGTGGCGGAGGGTAACCCGCTGGGTCTCTCGGACCTGCAGAGCGTGATCGACTCCGACGCCAAGCTCGCCGTGCAGTCCGGCACCATCGAGCAGGGTTACGCCGAGGACCTGGGCATCTCCGACCCGGAGATCGTGCAGAGCTCGCAGGACGGTATGGCCGCCGTCTCCAGCGGTCGTGTGGACGCCTTCGCGCTCACCGCGATCTCCCTGCGGTCCATGGCTGAGGACAACCCGGACGCCGGCGTCGAGGTCACCGACGCGTTCGTCGCCGAGATCGACGGTGTGCCGCAGATCAGTGCGGGCGCCACGGTCTTCCGCGACGAGAACACCGCGCTGCGTGAGGCCTACAACGAGCAGCTGGACAAGATCGTCAACGACCCGGAGCGTTTCCTCGAGGTCGTCGGCCCGTTCGGCTTCTCCGAGGCTGAGCGTCCCGCCGAGGGCCTGACCGTGGAGATGTTCTGCGAGGGCACCGACGAGGACCTCCAGGAAGCCGCCGAGATCCAAGAAAACAAGTAACAAGGACTCAGTCACGTGACGGAGTTCTTCTCTGACTTCAGCACGGTGCTGCCGAGGTTGATCACAGAGGGCCTCGCGGCCACTCTGTACGCCTTCCTCGGCGGCGCCGTGCTGATGCTCATCGTCGCTGTGGCCCTGGGCCTGGCCATGCACCAGGGGCCGAAATGGCTGGCCACCATCGCGCGGATCATCGTGGAGATCTTCCGCGGCACCTCGCTGATCGTGCAGCTGTTCTGGATCTTCTACGTGTTCCCCCAGCTGTTCGCCGTGGACCTCGGCAGCCTCTGGTCCGCGATCGTGGCCCTGGGCCTGAACTACGGCGCCTACGGTGCCGAGGTGGTGCGCGGCTCGCTGAACGCCGTGCCCAAGGGGCAGTGGGAGACCACGACCGCACTCTCCATGCCGTGGCTCACCAAGATCCGCCGGATCATCTGGCCGCAGGCGTGGGCGCTCATGCTCCCGGGCTTCAACAACCTCGCGGTGATGCTCGTCAAGGGCACCGCGGCGGTCAGCCTGGTGCTGCTGAACGACGTCACCTTCGAGGCGAACCAGGCGCGGATCACCAACGGCGTCTGGGCCTCCTTCGGCGCAGCGCTGCTCATCTACCTCGTCGTCGCACTGATCGTCTCGACGATCTTCCGCTGGATGGAGCGTCGCGCCCAGCACCGGCTCGGTCTGATGCTCCGACCCGCGTCCACCACCAAGGCAACAGCAGAGGCGGTGGCCTGACATGTGGTCTGAGATCTTCGAGTGGAACCTCGCTGTCGAGGTCTTCCCGCTGCTCCTGGAGCAGTTCGTCAAGGTCACCCTGCTGGTGACCATCCTCGCCTCGATCCTGTCGATCATCCTCGGCCTGGTCTGGGCGATCGGTCTGCGGCAGCTGCCGAAGTGGATCGGCTGGCCGTTGCGGTTGTTCCTCGACTTCATCCGGATGACCCCACTACCGGTCCAGCTGCTCTTCGTGTTCTTCGGGGTGGTCGCATTCAGGCCTCGGGTGGACGCGCTGATCATCGGTGTGATCGTCTTCGGGCTGCACTACTCCACCTACATGGCGGAGTCCTACCGCGCCGGGATCGAGTCCATCCGATCCGGTCAGTGGGAAGCAGCTACGGCCCTGAGCCTTCCGGCCACGCGCACCTGGCGTGCGGTGATCCTGCCGCAGGCGATCCGGAACACCCTGCCCTCCCTGGGCAACTGGACCATCGCGATGTTCAAGGACACCCCGTACCTGATCTTCATCGCGGTGCCGGAGATGGTCACCAAGGCGCAGCAGTTCGGCGGCATGAAGTTCAGCTACATCGAGGCCTTCACACTCGCCGGTCTGATCTTCCTGGCGGCCAGCTACCCGACTGCTGTCCTGATGCGAAAGTTGGAGAAGAAACTTGAGTACTGACGACACGACCCAGGCATCAGCGGCGCAGCAGTCCGAGGCGTCGCCGGGCATCATCTTCGAGGACGTGGTGAAGCGGTTCGGTGACCACACGGTCCTCAAGGAGCTCAACTTCACCGTGGGCAAGGGCGAGCGGGTCACGCTCATCGGCCCGTCCGGTTCCGGCAAGACCACCATCCTGCGGCTGCTGATGACGCTCGAGCACCTCACCGACGGCTACATCTACGTGGATGGTGAGCCGCTCACGCACAAGAAGGAGAACGGCAAGCGGGTCGAGCTCCGGGACAAGCAGGTGGCCCAGACCCGTAAGCGGATCGGGATGGTGTTCCAGCAGTTCAACCTGTTCCCGAACATGTCGGTGATGGAGAACATCATCGAGGCACCGATCCACGTGCTCGGCAAGTCCAAGGAGGAGGCCCGCGGCAGGGCTCAGCAGCTCCTCGACCAGGTGGGCCTGGGCGACCGGGGCGATGCACACCCGACGCAGCTCTCCGGTGGTCAGCAGCAGCGGGTCGCCATCGCCCGTGCCCTGGCGATGGACCCGGAGATCATCCTGCTCGACGAGGTGACCTCCGCCCTGGACCCCGAGCTGGTCGGCGACGTGCTGAACGTGCTCCGGGACCTGGCCGCGACCACGGACATCACCATGCTGATCGTCACCCACGAGATGCAGTTCGCCCAGGACGTCTCTGACCGGGTGCTGATGTTCGACGGCGGCAAGATCATCGAGGACGCCAAGCCCGACGTGATGTTCTCCAACCCGTCCAACGAGCGCACCAAGGAGTTCCTCCGAGCGGTGCTGTAGTACCGAGAGGCACGGGTCCGCCGCAGGGGAACCCGTGCTTGGCGGCACCACCCCAGCCGAAGTTGCTCGTCGATCCGGTCACGATCCGTGGCCAGATCGACGAGCAATTTCGCTTTCCGTGGGCGGGCAGCCCGGCCGGCGGGCAGCCGGGCCCACGGCCGGCGCCGTGCGGCGCGCGGGCAGTGCTCAGGCCGGGTGCAGGTCCAGGCGGCGCAGCCGCAGCGCGTTCAGCGCCACCACCACCGTCGAGGCGCTCATCAGCAGCGCTCCGACCGCCATCGGCATCACGAACCCGACCGGTGCCAGCACCCCAGCCGCCAGCGGGACGGCCACCAGGTTGTAGCCCGAGGCCCACCACAGGTTCTGCCGCATCGTCCGGTAGGCCGCCGTGGACAGGTGCAGCACGGACAGCACGCTGCGCGGGTCGTTGCCGGCCAGGATCACCCCGGCGGAGGCGGCGGCCACGTCGGTGCCGGCACCGATCGCGATACCCACGTCCGCCTGCGCGAGCGCGGGGGCATCGTTCACCCCGTCACCGACCATCGCCACCACATGACCCTGCTGCTGCAGCTCGGCCACCTTGGCACTCTTGTTCTCCGGCCGCACCTGGGCGAAGACCTGATCGATGCCCAGGTCCTCCGCCACCGTGCGGGCCACCGGCTCGGCGTCCCCGGTGATCATCACCACCTGCAGGCCGCGGGAGTGCAGCTCCGCCACTGCCTGTCGGGACTCCGGACGCACCTCGTCGGCCAGCCCGAGCGCACCGACGATCTCGCCGTCGACGAGCACGTGCAGCACGGTCCTGCCCCGCTCACCCCAGGCTGCGGTCTCGGCCAGCGGCTCCAGACCGAGCTCGCTCAGCATGTGCGGCCCGCCGACCTTGACCTCGTGGTCCTCGATCCGGGCGGTCACACCGCTGGCGGTCAGGGCCTGGAAGTCGCTGGCCTCCGGTAGCTGCAGCCCGCGCTCGACCGCGGCGGCCACGATCGCCCGCGCCAGCGGGTGCTCGCTGTCGGACTCGGCCGCGGCTGCCCAGGCGAGCATCTCGTCGACGGAACCGACAACGCTCGAGGTGAGCTCCGCCGTCGTGCTCTCCGTGACGGTGGGGGCGCCGGTGGTGAGCGTGCCGGTCTTGTCGAACAGCACGGCACTGACGGTGCGGGAGCGTTCCAGGGCGAGCCGGTCCTTGATCAGCACACCGGCCTTGGCGGCGCGCTCGGTGGAGATGGAGACCACCAGCGGGATGGCCAGACCGAGGGCGTGCGGACAGGCGATCACCAGCACGGTGATCACCCGGGTGAGCGCGTCGGCGGGGCTGCCCAGGACCAGCCACGCGATCGCGGTGAGGATGGCGGCACCGAAGGCGAAGTAGAACAACCAACCGGCGGCGCGGTCGGCGAGCCGTTGCACCCTGGTGGAGGAGGACTGCGCCTCGGCGACCATGCGCTGGATGCCCGCCAGGGCGGTGCTCTCCCCCACCGCCGTGATCCGCACCCGCAGGGCGGAGTCGGTGGCCACGGTGCCGGCGACCACCGGATCGCCGGTCTTCCGAGCGACCGGGGTGGACTCGCCGGTGATCATCGACTCGTCCACGTGCGCGCGGCCCTCGGTCACCTCGCCGTCGGCGGGGATGCGTCCGCCGGGGCGCACGATCACCAGGTCGCCCTCGGTCAGGTCGGCCACCGGCACGACGGCGGAGCTTCCGTCGGTCTCGATCCGTTCCGCCTCGTCGGGGAGCAGCTCAGCGAGGGAGTCCAGCGCCGAGGAGGTGCGCGCCAGGGAGCCCATCTCGATCCAGTGGCCGAACAGCATGATCACCACCAGCAGCGCCAGCTCCCACCAGAACTCCAGGTCGTGGGCGAGCAGGCCGAAGGTGGCCGCCAGGGAGGAGAGGAAGGCGACCGTGATCGCGGTGCCGATGAGCAGCATCATCCCGGGCGACTTGACGCGCAGCTCGCTCACCGCGCCGGCAAGGAACGGGCGGCCGCCCCAGGCGAAGATGACAGTGCCGAGGACCGCGGGGATCCAGGCGGTGCCGGCCGGTGGGGTGTACCCGAGCAGGTCGGCGAACATCGGGCTCAGCGCGACCGTGGGCACGGCGAGCACGAGCATGATCCAGAACAGCCGGCGAAACTGCGCGACGTGGTCGCCGTGGCCGCCGTGGCCGCCGTGGCCGGCGTGACCGGCGTGGTCTTGGTGGCCCTCGTGGCCGGCGTGACCGGCGTGGCCCTCGTGGCCAGAGTGCTCGGTGTGCTCGGTGTGCTCAGCGTCGTCGGCGCGACGGCCGCCCTGGTGCTCGGCGCTCTTCATCGACTCTCCTGTTCGTCGCTACATCCCACCCAACAACATACCCCTAGAGGGTATTCCAGGGGACTTGTGTCCACAGGTGCGGCGGTGCGCGGGCGCGCTACCAGGTGCCGCAGGTAGCGTGAAGATGACCGCGGAGGTGCGAGGAAGGACCTCTGATGCCGACCACCAAGATGTCGCGTGCGGAGATCGAGCGGCTCGAAGCGCAGGTCGCCGCCGGCCAACGCATGGCCGGAGAGGAAGAGTCGGAGACCGACCGGGCGCTCGGGCGCGCGGTCATGGCCGGTGAGCTCACCGTGGACGAGGCTCTCGAGCGACGGCTCGCCGAGATCGAGACACGGTCCGGCGCCGCCGACTGAGACTGCCCGAGGCCGGGGACAGATGCCAGACCATTACACCTATCCCGGTAGCGAGGTCCTGGTCAACCAGCCCGGGGTCACGGACCGCGCGAGGTGGAAGGAAGCCGAAACCGCTGTTGTCGGCTTCATCACGGCGGAGGCCGACCGGGTGTTCACCGCGCTCGCTCAGGCGAACCATCTCCAGGGACTCGATCGTGACGCCTTCGCCCAGGGTCTCGCCACTGCCTGGGGCGATATCACGGCAGTGCACCCGTTCCGGGACGTGAACACACGCTCCCAGTTCGTGTTCTTCAACCAGCTCACCGCGGAGGCCGGCTGGATGATCGACTGGGCGGCCGTGGACCCCTACCTGTTCGCCCACGCCCGCACTGTCGCCATCTACCGCGATGCAGCCGGACTGGATGCGCTCATCTACCCGGACACCTAGACGCTCTGGCTACTCGCTGAGCCGCTTCTCCACCTGCGCGATCGCCGCCGAGCGCGCCCGCAGGCCCCGGCTCCCGCGGCGGGCCACCAGCACATCCACCAGCGTCTCGATCACCAGTGCGAGCGCCGCGCGGGAGGTGTGCAGCAGCTCGTCCGGGAACGACTCGGTCACCGGCGGGATCACCAGCGCCACGTCCGCGTGGGCCACCAGCGGCGACCGGGCGAAGGAGGTCATCACCAGCACGGTGGCACCGGCCTGCCGGGCGGCGGCCGCGGCGTCCAGGCTGGTGGCAGTGGCCCCCGAGCCGGAGACCACCAGGCACACCGACCCGGGCTCCAGGCTGCCGGCGGCGATCTGCTGGGCGAGCGCGTCCGGCAGGTACTCCGCAGGACGCCCGGCCGAGCCGAGCCGCATCGCCAGGTCGAGGCCGAGCGGGGCCGACAGCCCGGTGGCCACCACCACCACCCTCGGCGCGGTGTCCACAGCGGCCACGAAGGCCTCCACCAGCTCCTCGGTGAGGGCGGCGGTCAGCCGGGGCAGGTTGCGGCCGAACTGCTCGACGGCGCCCCGCAGGCGTCCTATCGCGGTGTCCGTGCTCTCGGCGTGAGCGGGCGCCAGGGCCAGCTCCCGCGCGAGCGCCACCCGCATCTGCGGGTAACCGTCGTAGCCCAGAGTCTGCGCGGTGCGGATCACCGAGGCCCGGCCCACACCGGCGCGGTCGGCGAGCTCCTGGGCGGTGCACTCCACGGCGGCGGCGAGGTCCTCGGCCACCGTGGCCGCGACCCGGCGCTCGCTGCGCTGCAGGGAGGGCTCCAGGGCGGCGATGCGCGCGGTCACCGGCGCCTCGGGGTCACCCGTCCACGGCACGGACGCGGGCTCCTTCCATGATCCGGCGGCGGATCGACCCGGACACCAGGTCGAAGGCCATCGTGACCACCACGACCACGATGAGCAGCATGCCGACAGTGTCCCACTCCCGGTAGTTGGTGTAGTTCGACAGCATGGTGCCGATACCGCCGGCGCCGACCAGTCCGAGCACCGCCGAGGTACGGATGTTGATCTCGAACCGGTAGAGCGCGAAGGACATCAGCGCCGGTGCGGCCGCCGGCCAGAGCGCCCACCGGGTCACCTCGGCCGTGCTGCCGCCCGCAGCGCGGACCGCCTCCGACGCCCCCTCCTGGGCGGACTCGATGGTCTCGTACACCCACTTGCCCTGGGTGCCGATCCCGGCGATGCCCAGCGCCAGCGCACCGGTGAACGGGGTCAGCCCGGTCACGGTGAGCAGCACCAGGGCGATGATCACCTCGGGCACGGCGCGGATCAGGGCGAACAGCCGGCGCAGGATGAACCGCAGCCAGGCCGGGCCGACCCCGCGGGCGGCGAGCATGCCCAGCGGGATGGAGACCAGCACGCAGCCGATCGCGCCGAGCCAGGCCATCGACACCGACCGCCAGGTCTCGAACAGGGCGCGGGGCAGCTTCTCCCAGTTCGGGTCGGCGAACATCAGCCGCAGGTACTCGGCCACGCTCCCGGGGATGTCGGACAACTCGGTCCAGGGGATGTCCAGACCCACGAGCGAGACCAGCACCACCGCCCCCACCACCACGGCGGCGATCGTCTCCCGCACCCGGGAGGGACGGGTCGGCAGGCTCAGGGCGGGCAGGGTCGTGGTCGTCATCGCAGCCTCGAGCGGAGCAGGTTGGAGCAGAGCTCGATGATGATCACCACGACGAGGATCTCCAGGATGATCATCGAGACGTCGTCATAGGCGTAGAAGTTGCGCCGCTCGTCCAGCAGCCGGCCGATGCCGCCGGCGCCGACGATGCCCAGGATCGCCGAGATGCGTACGTTCAGCTCCAAGGAGTACAGCCACTGGTTCGCGTACAGGGTCCAGGACTGCGGCAGCAGGGTGACCTTGTTGATCTGGGCCTGGGTGCCGCCGGCGGCCTTCCCCGCCTCGATGTAGTGGTGGTCGGCGCCCTCGATCGCTTCCGAGACCAGCTTGACCACCACGCCCACGTCGAACAGGAACAGGGTGATCAGGCCGGGCAGCACGCCGACGCCGACCATCGCCACCAGCACCATGGCGAACACCAGGTCCGGCACGGCCCGGTTGACGTTGATGATGAACCGGACGATCTGGCGGGTGACCCGGTTCGGGTTGCTCGGCCGGGCCGCCCACAGGGTGAGCGGGATGGAGGCAGCAGCGGCCAGTGCGGCACCGGCCACGGCCATCGCGAGCGTCTCCAGCATCGGGGTGATCGTGCGCGGCAGGAAGGAGAGGTCCGGGCGGAGCAGCTCGGCCATCTTGTCCGCACCGTTGGCCCAGTTGCGCACCATCCCGGCGAAGTCCAGCTCCACCCCGCCGATCGCAGGCAGGCAGGTGAGCACGGTGAACGCGACCAGCGCAGCCCCGATCGCCACCGCCCGCCACCGGTTCCGGGGCTTGGGCGGCACGCGCAGCTCGGTGGCCTGGCTGGTCACAGGGCGCTGCCCATCCGGTCCCGGCTCTGGATCGGCCGGTCGTAGATCTGCTCGAAGTCGGCGTCGGTGGCGCTGGCGGCCGGGCCGTCGTAGACGATCTCCCCGTCACGCAGGCCGATCATCCGTCGGCTGTACTGCCGGGCCAGGTCCATCATGTGGATGTTGATCAGCACGGTCAGCTCGCGCTCGGCGTTGATCCGGGCCAGGTCGCCCATCACCGCGTGCGCGGTCGGCGGGTCGAGGCTGGCGACCGGTTCGTCGGCGAGCATCACCGAGGGCTGCTGGCACAGCGCCCGGGCGATCGCCACCCGCTGCTTCTGCCCGCCGGAGAGCGCGCCGGCGCGGGTCCAGACCTTCTCCAGCATGCCCACGGAGTCCAGGCAGCGCAGCGCCAGCTCCTTGTCCGCGGCACTGGTCAGCCCGAGCAGGGTGCGGTAGCTGGGGGTGTGGGCGAACCGCCCGACCAGCACGTTGTTCAGCACGCTGGTGCGGTCGGCCAGGTTGAAGCTCTGGAAGATCATCCCGATGTGCCCGCGCAGCTGGCGCAGCGCCCGCCCGCGCAGCCCGGTCACCTCGTGCCCGCCGACCACGACCCGCCCCGAGGTGGCCGGGACGAGGCCGTTGATCGTACGGATCAGGGTGGACTTCCCGGACCCGGAGAGGCCGACGATCGAGACCATCTCCCCCGCCTCGATGTGCGCGGAGACCCCGCGCAGCGCGCGGGTGCCGTTCGGGTAGGTGACCGAGACGTCCTCGAGCGTGATCGACCAAGGGGTGGCTACGCCGTCGGGCTGGGCCGTGGTGGCGGCTGGGGTCATGGCAGGCTCCGGCTCCTACTCGGAGAACTGGGCGAGCACCTCGCCGTAGCGGGTGATCTGGTCCTCCTGGGTCTCGGAGGTCCAGTCGGACAGGCCCACCAGGTCGTACATCACCGAGGCAGCCTCCTCGGAGGAGTCCGCGTAGCCGTCCATCAGCTCGGTGAGCTGGCTGACCAGGTCGTCGGGCAGCTCGGAGGAGACCGCCACACCACCGTTGGGGATCATCTCGGTGTAGGCGAAGACCACCACGTTGTCGGCGACCTCGGGGGCCTCCTCGGTCACGGTGGAGCGGGCGTCCCAGTAGGCGAAGCCGACCTCGGCGTCACCGTTGTTCACGGCGAGCACGGCGTTGTTGTTACCGCTGACCGGGATCTGCTCGATGCTGCCGGTGTCCACCCCCTGCTCCTGCATGCTGACGATCGGGTACTGGTAGCCCGCCGGGGAGGTGGCGGCCTGCAGCGCGACCCGGGTGCCGGCGCCGATGGTGGCCAGCGCCTCCAGCCCGGCCGGTCCCTGGCCCGCGGCGACATCGGCGGTCTCGGTGCCGTTGCAGTAGAGGAACTCGTCACCGGTGGCCTCGTAGGTGGCGGTGACCGGTTCGTCGGAGCAGTACTTGTCCGGGTCGTTGGTCATCGCCATCGAGGCGTAGGAGGTGGCGCCGAAGCGCACGTCGCGCAGGATGAGCTCGGCGTCGTAGCGCTCGATGGCGTTGAACAGGGAGCCGGCGTCGGTGATGATCACCTGCGCCTGGTTGGCGCCGAGCGCCTCGACCGTGGCGCTGTAGTCGGTGGCGACCACGCCGTGCACGTCGATGCCCAGCCCGTCGGAGAGGTAGGTGGTGAGCGGGTCGAGGGCCTCAGCGAGGTCCTCACCCTCGATGGAGGGCACCAGGGAGATGGTGATCTCCTCGGGCCACTCGCCGTCGGCGGAGCCGGTGTCGTCGCCGGAGCTGCAGCCGGCCAGGGCGAGTGCCCCGACGGCCAGGAGGACGGGCAGGGACGTGGTGGTGCGGCGCATGTCAGGGCCTTTCTGCGGGGTGGGCTCCGGCGGGCACGGTGGCCGGCCGGGTGGCCCAGGCGAGGATGTCGTCGTAGAGGTCGGTGAGAGTGGCCCCGCGCAGGGTGGGGGTGCCGCCGGGGCGGCCGACTCCTACCAGGGCGGTGTCGGCGCCGAGACGCTGGGCGGGGGCCAGGTCGTTCTCCCAGATGTCGCCGACGGCCAGGGTGGGCCCGTCGGCGAGGGCGGCGGCGATGATGGGTTCCAGGCCGGCGGGCTTGCCGACGGAGCAGTGCACGGCGGCGAGCGACCCGGACAGTCCGAGCACGGTCAGTGCGCGGTCGATGCCCAGGTCGGGGGCGTTGGTGGCGAGCACGCAGGAGGCGCGGGTGGCCAGCTCGCCGATGAAGTCGGCCAGCCCTGCCGGTGGCTGGATGGGGGCAGCGTCCGTGGCGAGCAGCTCGCGGCTGCGCAGGTAGGCAGCGGAGAGCTGGTCGTCGGTGGCGCCGCGCCCACGCGCCGTGGTCTGGATGGCGTCGTAGCCGTCCCGGTAGTGGGTCTGGCCGGCATCGAAGCGTTCGACGGCGGTGCGGCAGCTGGTCAGCATCTCACCGTCGGTGAGCTCACCCAGGCAGGTGGCGTAGGCCTCGAGCGGGCCGCGGCCGAGGGCCACGGTGCCGTCGAAGTCGAAGACG
Source organism: uncultured Ruaniaceae bacterium (assembly GCA_964564445.1). GTDB lineage: Bacteria > Actinomycetota > Actinomycetes > Actinomycetales > Beutenbergiaceae > Ruania. The sequence goes on from CAZMDO010000045.1 coordinate 12,886, forward strand.
ACCGTGGGTCGCATTGTCGTTCCGATCCGTGTGGACATTGCGTCCAGACTATAGACTCCGAATGGACGTTCTGGCCACAACGGCGTTAACAGGGCACAACGATTCGGTGACGATCCGCCGCCCGGTCGGATGTGCAGCGACACCGGCAGCCAGCTCCCGAGAGCATCGCCGCGTATCACGTGGGTGTGACATTTCGGCGGGCTGAATAGCGCGGTGTGGCGAATATGTGGATAACTCGGCATTATCCACATTCAGATAACAATCGCGTGTCAACCATAGCCAACAACAGCACCCAGGCATAGAATGTATGTACGAGCACGAGATAGGACCAGCAGAAAGGAGGTGACCAGCGATGACAGACACGATCGACGAGAGCATGCTGTCGACCGACACCCCGCTGGGCGACCTCCTGGAGGCGGACCTGCCCACCCAGATCGCCGCCCTGGAAGCCCTCACCGACGCGATCACCACCGGCGACATCCAGGACGAACGCGACCAGCACTCCGGCCCCGAGCTGGGCCGGATGAGTGTCCGGGTGCACAGGCTCTGCTCGCGTCTTGCCGGTAAGCGGTACCAGTGGCTGAGTGTCGAGGAGGCCGATGGTCTGTGGGCAGCATCTGCATCTCATCCGCGCACCTTCGCCTCCCACATCGCCCACACCCACGCCATCTCCTACGCCAACGCCAATCGCACGGTGCGCCTGGCCCGCCAGCTGCGTGATGCCATCCCCCGCTTCGGTGCGGCACTGCGGGCCGGGCAGGTGGGACCGGACCACATCGATGCTCTGGCCGCGACCGCGCTGACCTCCCCCACCCGCATCGCCGCCCTGGCCGAACCCTTCAACAACGCCGCGGGCAGCGAACCGCAGCCAGAAGGACCCGCCAACGACACCAGCCAGACCAGCGAGACCAGTGAGAACGGCCAGACGGGTGAGACCGGCGGGACCGGCGGGACGGGTGAGGCTCGCGGCGGCCAGACCGTGGAGGACTACCTCCTGGACCAGGCCCGCCAGCTCACCGTGAACCAGGTGCGCCGCCTGGGCAGGCACTTCGCCTCCGTCGCCGATCCAGAGGCCGACGAACGCGGCTACCGCCACACCAAGCAGCGTGAGTACTTCGAGCTGG
>CAZMDO010000046.1:0-13904 GCA_964564445.1 uncultured Ruaniaceae bacterium
GCCCCGATCGACGAGAGCGAGAAGTTCCGGATCGAGTACTGGGCGCTGGAGGAGGCCAAGCTGCAGCGGATGCCGGCGCCCAAGGCGCTGGCCACCCGGGTGGCCGTGGTCACCGGCGGTGCCTCCGGCATCGGCAAGGCCACCGCGCAGCGGCTGGCCGCCGAGGGCGCCTGCGTGGTGATCGCCGACCTGAACCTGGAGGCCGCCCAGCAGCTGGCCGACGAGCTCGGCGGTGCGGACGTGGCCACCGCCGTGGCCTGCGACGTCACCGACGAGACCCAGGTCGCCGCCCTCATCGATGCTGCCGCCCTGGCCTTCGGCGGGGTGGACCTGGTGGTGAACAACGCCGGCCTGTCCATCTCCAAGCCGCTGCTGGAGACCACCACCAAGGACTGGGACCTTCAGCACGACGTGATGGCCCGTGGCTCCTTCCTGGTCTCCCGCGAGGCGGCCCGGGCGATGATCGCGCAGAAGATGGGCGGCGACATCGTCTACATCGCCAGCAAGAACTCCCTGTTCGCCGGCCCGAACAACATCGCCTACTCCGCCACCAAGGCCGACCAGGCCCACCAGGTGCGGCTGCTCGCCGCCGAGCTGGGCGCGCACGGCATCCGCGTCAACGGCATCAACCCCGATGGCGTGGTCCGCGGCTCGGGCATCTTCGCCGGCGGCTGGGGCGCCAAGCGCGCCGCCGTGTACGGGGTGGAGGAGTCCGAGCTGGGCGCCTACTACGCCAAGCGCACCCTGCTCGGCCGCGAGGTGCTGCCCGAGCACGTGGCCGCCGCGGTCTTCGCCCTCACCGGTGGCGACCTGGCCCAGACCACCGGTCTGCACATCCCGGTCGACTCCGGGGTGGCGGCCGCCTTCCTGCGCTGATGGCGCGGGCGGGCGCCTTCGCCGCCGTCGACCTGGGCGCCACCTCCGGGCGGGTGATCCGCGCGGAGGTGAGCGCCGAGGGGGCCACGCTGCACGAGGTGCACCGGTTCGCCAACGAGCCCACCCGTGACGGCGGAGCGTTGCGTTGGCAGGTCACCTCGCTCTGGCAGGAGGTGCTGACCGGGCTGCGGGCGGCCGGCGAGGCGGGTCCGCTGGACGGCATCGGCATCGACTCCTGGGCCGTGGACTACGGCCTGCTCGACGCCGGCGGCCACCTGCTCGCCGACCCGGTCGCCTACCGGGACGAGCGCACCACCGACGTGGTCGAGGCGGTGCACGCCCGGATCAGCCCCGAGCGGCTGTACGCCATCAGCGGCATGCAGCACCTGCCGTTCAACACCATCTACCAGCTGGCCGCCGAGCAGCGCGGCCCGCTCTGGGACCGGGCGGCACGGGCGCTGCTGCTGCCCGACCTGCTCGGCTACTGGCTCACCGGCGCCCAGGTGAGCGAGCTGACCAACGCCTCCACCACCGCCCTGCTGGACCAGCGAAGGCGGACCTGGTCCAGGCAGCTGCTCACTGCCGTCGACGTGCCCGCCGACCTGCTCGCCCCCCTGGCCGAACCGGGTACCCTGCTCGGTCACCTCACCGAGGAGGTCCGTGGGCAGACCGGACTGGGCCCGGTGGCGGTGTACACCGTCGGCTCGCACGACACCGCCTCGGCGGTGCTCGCCGTACCGGCCGAGGGGGAGGACTTCGCCTACATCTCCTCCGGCACCTGGTCCCTGGTCGGGGTGGAGCTGACCGAGCCGGTGCTCACCGAGGCGTCCCGGGCGGCGAACTTCACCAACGAGCTCGGCGTGGACGGCACGGTGCGCTACCTGCGCAACGTGATGGGCCTGTGGGTGCTCTCGGAGTGCCAGCGCAGCTGGGCCGAGGACGGTCATCCGGTCGAGCTGACCGAGCTGCTCACGGCCGCGGCCGACCTGCCGCCACGGCGCACCGTGCTGGACGTGGACCACCCGGACTTCCTGCCGCCCGGGGACATGCCGGCCCGGCTGCGCGCGCACGCCCGCGCGACCGGGCAGGCGGAACCGGCCGGCCCCGCCGAGCTCACCCGCTGCATCATCGACTCCCTCGCCCTGGCCTACCGCCGAGCGCTCGACGACGCCGCTCGCCTGTCCGGGCGAGAGGTCCCGGTGGTGCACGTGGTCGGGGGAGGGTCGCAGAACGCCCTGCTCTGCCAGGCCACCGCCGACGCCACGGGCCTGCCGGTGCTCGCCGGGCCGGCCGAGGGTACCGCTCTGGGCAACGCGCTGGTGCAGGCCCGCGCCGCCGGTGTGCTCACCGGGGACCGGACCGCCCTGCGCGCGGTGGCGGCCCGCTCCGCCGAGGTCCGCCGCTACACCCCGGACCCGGTCGAGCACCGGGCGTGGCAGGTGTTCTGAGTGGGGACCGGGGTCCGGACAGCGGCGGCGAGCACCCTGCTCCCGGAGGCCTTCGCCGTCTTCACCGACCCGCCGGCGCAGGCTCGACCGATGATGCGCTGGTGGTGGTTCGGCGCGAGCATGACCACTGCGCAGATCGACGACCAGCTCACCGCCATGCACCGCTGCGGCATCGGCGGGGTGGAGCTCGCGTTCGTCTACCCGCTGGACCCCAGGCCGGGGCCGGCCTTCCTGTCACCGCAGATGCTCCACCTGGTCGGTCACGCCGCCCGCCGGGCCCATGAGCTGGGCCTGCGGGTGGACCTGACCCTGGGCAGCGGCTGGTCCTACGGCGGCGCGCACATCCCGACCGCGCTGGCCGCGCAGCGACTGTGGTGGGACCAGCGGTCCCTCGGACCCGCCGCGCAGCGGGTGCCCGTCGGTGCCCGGTGGCCGACCGAGCACCTGGTCGCGGCCTACCTGGCCGAGGGGGCGGCCGAGGAGCGGCCGGTGGACTTCCGCCCGGTGCCGGTGGACGGCGACGAGGTCGCGGTGCCCGCCGGCGCGGGCCCGCGCACGCTGCTGCTCGCCCTCGCCGGGCCGACCGGGCAGCAGGTGAAGCGCCCCGCCAGCGGTGCCGAGGGCCCGGTGCTGGACCACTACTCGGCCGAGGCCATCGCCCACCACCTGCAGCAGGTCGGCGAGCCGTTGCTGGCGGCCGCCGGTCCGGAGAACGTCACCGCGGTGTTCTGCGACAGCCTGGAGGTCTACCACGCCGACTGGACCCCCACCCTGGTGGCCGAGATCGCCGCCCGCCGAGGCTACGACCCGGTCCCGCTGCTGTACCGGTTGCGGGTGGACCATCCGGAGGTCGCGAGGTTCCGGGCGGACTACTACCGGACGCTCTCGGAGCTGCAGGAGGAACGCTTCCTCGCCCCGGTGCGCGCCTGGGCGCACGCTCGCGGCGTGCAGCTCCGGGTGCAGAACTACGGCCAGCCGCCGGCCCGGGTGAGCGGCTACGCCCACGCCGACCTCGTCGAGGGCGAGGGCTGGGGCTGGCGCGGTGTCCCGCAGACCAAGTGGGCCTCCTCGGCCGCCCACCACCTCGGCCGTGCGGTGGTCTCCTCGGAGACCTGGACCTGGGTGCACTCACCCTCCTTCCGGGCCCGCCCGATCGACCTCAAGGGCGAGGCGCACGAGCACCTGCTCGCCGGCGTCAACCAGCTCATCGGGCACGGCTGGCCGTTCTCCCCGCGGGACGCCGTGGGTCCGGGGTGGGCGTTCTACGCCGCCGGCGCGCTCAGCGACCGGAACGCCTGGTGGGCCGCCGCACCCGCCCTGTTCGGTTACCTGAGCCGGTTGTCGGCACTGCTGCGCACGGGCGAGCACGTGGCCGACGTGGCACTCTGGCTGCCCTACGAGGACACCTACGCCGGCTTCACCCCGGACCAGGCGCACGACCTGTGGCGCCACAGCGTCGCGCGGATCGGTGCCGCCGTGCCCGCTGCGCTGCGGGACGCCGGCTACGACTTCGACGTGGTCGACGCCCAGACGCCGGTGGGCTCGATCGTGCGCCGGCACCGGGTGGTCGTGGTGGCGGGCAGCACCGGGCTGTCGGACCAGGACACCGAACGGCTGCGCGCCCTGGCCGAGGCCGGCTGCCCGGTGCTCGTGGTGGACGCCGACGTGCTGCCCGAGGCGCGCCCGGTGACCGAGGCCGGGCTCGTCGATGCCGTGCGGGAGGTGGTGGCCCCGGACGCGTGCGCCGACCACCCGGACGTCGGCGTGCTGCACCGCAGCCACGCCGGCGGGGAGGTCTACCTCGTGGTGAACACCGGGCCACGACCGGCGCCCACCCGGCTGCACCTGCGCACCCCCTACGACCGGTGGGAGGTCTGGGACGCCCACAGCGGCGCCGTCACCGATCGTGGCACGACGGACCTCCGGCTCGAGCTGGCGCCCTATGCGGCGGTGGTGCTGGTCACCGCGCCAGGGCCGGGCAGCGACCCCGGCCAGGACGAGGGCGAGGGCGAGCAACGAGTGGGCGCCACCGGTCACGATCTGACCGACTGGCAGCTGACCGAGCCCGGCGGAGGCTCACGCCCGGTGCGGGTGCCGCACGTCTGGGAGGAGGACGGGCTCGAGGGTGTGGTCGGGACCGCCGCCTACACCACCACCGTCACCCTCGAGGGTGAGCTGCCCGAGCACCTCGTGCTGGACCCGGGCGGGCTGCCGATGCCGCCGCGCACCGCGCGACAGCCGCAGTCCTACCAGGCCTGCGCCGCCGAACCGCTCGGCGTGGTCGCCGTGGCCCGGGTGAACGGGCAGGACGCCGGCGTGCTCTGGGACCACCCCTACCGGCTCCGGGTCGGCCACCTGCTGCGGCCGGGGGAGAACCGGATCGAGCTGGCGGTCAGCGGCACCTCCGTGGCCGCGCTGCGCGAGGAGCGGTGGCGCGAGGTGTACCGGGCGGCCACCGCCGCGCACGGGCGCCGGTTCACCATGCAGGAGATCGACCTCGCCGACGAACCGACCCGGACCGGCATCTTCGTGGTGCCGCAGCTGCGCTGAGGGCGACCCGCTCGCGCCTGGCCGTGTGACCGCGCTATCGCCCGCGAACCGTAAATCGATCCAAGATTTCCTTGACGGTGCGTCCGCGGCTCCGCTAGCGTCGTGGGACAACGCTTACCGGGCGGGGGACAACCGTCGGAGTCCGGTGAGCGGGCAGCCCGGCCCTTTGGTCGGGTCGGCGGCCGGACGGCCGCGACCGTCGTGTGCCCACCCATGGCGCACGCCCATTTTTGAATCGATTCATGATCGATCGGAGAGGATCTCATGACTGTCGCTTTCTCATCGCGAGGGCGGCCGGTAGCACTGCTTGCGGCAGCGGCCACCGCCGTCACCACCGGATTGGTGGTGAGCACCCCCGCCGCCGCGGAGACCGGAGGCACGGCTGACGCCGCAGCCGGCACCGCGGCCGAGCAGCCCGAGCCGCTGCGCTTCGACTTCGGCCCCGGCGCCGTGGCCGAGGGCTACACCCAGGTCACCGCTGAGAGCACCTACACCGAGGGGGCCGGCTTCGGCTTCACCGGTGACGTGGCCGTCACCGGTGCCGACCGCGGTGGCGAGGACCCGATCAAGGGTGACTTCCTCACGCCCGCCGAGGCGACCTTCGTGGTCGACCTGCCCAACCTGGACTACACGGTCTCGCTGGTCGCCGGCGACGCCGAGGCCGCGACCCAGATCGCCATCTCCAGCGAGCAGATGCAGAAGGTGCAGACCGCCGACCGCGCGCCCGGCGAGTACCTGGAGATGAACTACGACATCGCCCTGGTGGACGGGCAGATGTCCTTCACCTTCACCGGCGACGCGCCGAACATCAACGCCATCGTGATCACCGCCCAGGAGGAGCAGGGCCCCGGTGACATCCCGACCGCGTTCCTCACCGGCGACTCCACGGTGCAGACCTATGACCCGTACTGGGCGCCGCAGGCCGGCTGGGGGCAGATGCTCGACCAGTTCCTGCCCGAGGGCGTGGTGGTGGACAACCAGTCCATCGGCGGCCGTAGCTCGAAGACGTTCGTCACCGAGGGCCGCCTGGACGCGGTGCTGCTCGAGACCCGGCCCGGCGACTACCTGTTCGCCCAGTTCGGCCACAACGACGCCACGATCTCCCGTCCGGAGCGGTACACCACCCCCGAGGAGTACCAGGGCTACCTGCGGATCTTCGTCGAGGGCGCCCGGCAGCGCGGCGCCACGCCGATCCTCATCACCCCGGTCAACCGGTTGGACTACAACGCCGAGACCGGTGAGTTCAACGAAAGTTTCCCGGAGTACGTGGCCGCGATGAAGGAGGTGGCCGCCGAGACCGGCGCCGACCTGATCGACCTGTCCGCCTCCTCCCGGGCCTACCTGAACGAGATCGGCCCGGAGATGGCCGAGTCGGTGTTCCTGCACGTGCCACCGGGTGTGTACCCGAACCGGCCCGAGGGCACGCAGGACGACACCCACTTCCAGGCCTACGGCGCCATCCAGATGGCCCGGCTGGTCGCCCTCGACCTTGCCGAGCTCGGTCTGCCGATCTCCGAGCTGGTGCAGGTGAGCGTGCCGGACGAGCTGCCGGGGGCGCCCACCGGGGTCGTGGTGCAGACCGTGACCAGTGCCTCGGTCACGCTCACCTGGGACGCTGTGCCGGGCGCGGACGTGTACCGCGTGTTCCGCAGCGAGGCCGGCGCCGGGGAGTTCACCCTGGCCGGCACGTCCACCATCGAGCAGGCCCTCATCGGCGGCCTCGAGGAGGGGGTCGCCTACGACTTCCGGGTCAGCGCGATGAACGGCCTGGGCGAGGGTGAGGTGAGCGGGACCGTCAGCGCCACCACCCGGTCGGCGACGTACAAGTTCGACTTCCAGCCCGCTGGCGCCCCGGTCGCCGACGGCTACACCGAGGTGAACCGCGGCACCATCTACACCCCCGAGCTCGGTTACGGGCTGGTGGACGCCGACGGTATGGACGACCGCGACCGCGGTGACGGCGACACCGATGTGGCGCGCGACTTCGTCATCGAGTTCGGCGGGCGCTACGAGTTCCTGGTGGACCTGCCCAACGGCACCTACTCCGCCGCCACCGTGGTGGGCGACCTGCTCGGCACCGTGCGCACGAACATCGAGATCGAGGGCCGCGACTACGGCGGGCAGAGCGCCCGCAAGGGCCACTCGGAGAAGGTGCACGAGGGCATCGTGGTCACCGACGGCCAGCTCAACCTGGTCATCACCGGCCAGACAGCCCACCTGAACGGCTTCACGATCACCCCGATCCTGGTGGCACCGGAGTCGGTGCAGCTGGAGAGCCTGACCATGACCGGCGCCACCGGCGAGGTGGAGCTGTCCTGGCCGGAGGCTCCCGAGGCAGCCGGCTACCGGGTGTACCGCACCGGGCCGGACGGTGAGCCGGTGCTCGTCGGCGAGACCGAGGGCACCACGCTGACCGACGCCGAGGCGCAGGCCGGTGTCACCTACTCCTACGCCGTGACCACCCTGACCGCGAGCGGCGCGGAGTCCGTGCCGTCGGTGAGCGTGGACGTGCAGGTGGTCGACCCGGACGTCGCCGCACCGGCGGCACCCACCGGGCTCGCCTACACCGCGGTCACCAAGAACACGGTCGAGCTCGTCTGGGACGAGAACCCCGACGCGCTGTTCTTCCTGGTTGAGCGCGCCGAGGACCCCGACGGGGACTTCACCGTGGTCGGTCGCACCGAGGCCACCACGTTCACCGACGAGAGCGTGCTCACCACGATCGAGTACTACTACCGCGTGGTGGCGGTCAACGCCGGTGGCGCCTCGGCGCCTTCCGAGGTGATCGAGACCCCGGGTGAGACCGTGCTGGTCCGCGACGCGGAGTACCTCGACCGGTCCCCGGTCGCGGTGGCCGAGGACCAGGGCGTGTACGTCGGTTGGCGGATGCTCGGCCTCGACCCGGCCGGGATCGCGTTCCACGTCTACCGGGACGGGGAGCGGATCACCGACGAGCCGATCACCGGCAGCACCAACCTCGTGGACGCCGACGGCACCGCCGACTCGGTCTACCGGATCTCCCAGGTGGTCGACGGCGGCGAGAGCTGGGCCACCGACGAGTTCACCCCGTGGGCTCAGCAGTACCTGGACGTGCCGCTGGAGAAGCCGGCCGACGGCTACACCAAGGACGGCCAGCCGTACTCCTACTCCGCCGGCGACGCCTCGGTGGGGGACGTGGACGGTGACGGTGAGCTCGAGATCATCCTGGTCTGGAACCCCTCCAACGCCCACGACAACTCCCAGTCCGGCTACACCGGCAACGTGTTCGTGGACGCCTACGAGCTCGACGGCACCCGGCTGTGGCGCCTCGACCTCGGGGTGAACATCCGCGCCGGGGCGCACTACACCCAGGCGATGGTCTACGACCTGGACTCCGACGGCCGTGCCGAGGTGGTGCTGAAGACCGCCGACGGCACGATCGACGGCGAGGGCACCGTGATCGGTGATGCGGACGCCGACTGGCGCAACTCCAGCGGCTACATCCTCACCGGGCCGGAGTACCTTACCGTCTTCGACGGCGAGACCGGCGCGGCGATCGACACGGTCGACTACATCCCGCCGCGTGGGGACGTGGAGTCCTGGGGCGACGGCTACGGCAACCGGGTGGACCGGTTCCTGGCCGCGGTGGCCTACCTGGACGGAGAGCACCCGAGCGTGATCTTCTCCCGGGGCTACTACACCCGCGCCGTGGTGGCCGCCTTCGACTTCGACGGCGACCAGCTGACCAGCCGGTGGGTGTTCGACTCCTCGGATCCGGGCAACGGTGACTACGCCGGTCAGGGCAACCACAACCTCTCCGTGGGGGACGTGGACGAGGACGGCAAGGACGAGATCGTGTTCGGCTCGGCCACCATCGACGACGACGGCACGGGGCTGTACTCCACCGGCCTCGGGCACGGCGACGCCATGCACCTGGGCGACCTGGACCCAAGTCACGAGGGTCTGGAGGTGTTCGCGGTGCACGAGTGCATGAGCTGCTCGGGCAACCTCGGGTCCACCTTCCGGGACGCCGCCACCGGGGAGGTCCTCTGGTCCACCCCGGCCGAGGTGGACACCGGCCGTGGCGCCGCCGCGGACATCGACCCGCGGTATGCGGGTGCCGAGGCCTGGAGCGTGGGCGGCGACGCCGCCTGGAACTCCCCCGAGGGCTACCTGATGAGCGCCGGCGGTGAGCAGATCTCCACCTCCATCCCGGCCGCGAACTTCGTGACCTGGTGGGACGGCGACCTGCTCCGGGAGATCGCCGACCACGAGTTCGACGAGGTCTCCCGCACCGGCGAGCCGGTCGTGTACGAGTGGGACTACGAGAACGCCGAGGAGGTCGAGGTCTTCCGTCCCGAGGGTGTGCTCACCAACAACGACACCAAGGGCAACCCGGCGCTGCAGGCGGACCTGTTCGGGGACTGGCGGGAGGAGCTGATGTACCGCACGGAGGACTCCTCCGCGCTGCGCATCTTCACCACCACCGACGTCACCGACACCCGGTTGCGCACGCTGATGTCCGATCCCGTCTACCGGCTCGGCATCGCCTGGCAGCTCACCGGCTACAACCAGCCCCCGCACACCAGCTACTTCCTGGGTGAGGGCATGACCACCCCGGCGGCACCGTCGATCGCCTACACCACCGAGCCTCCGGCGCCCGAGCCGGTGCCGGGTCCGGCGACGGATGTGCCCGCGCGGGGCGTGCTGTCCACCACGAGTGGGTGGGCGTATGGGTTGGCTGGTGGGAGCTACACGGTGTCGATGAACCTGTGGTGGGGTCAGAACGCCAACCAGATCCGGCTGTACGAGAACGGTGAGCTGATCGCCTCCTCGTTGCTGACCGATGCCACCCCGGCGGCCCAGGAGTTCTCCGTGGACGTGACCGGCCGCGCGAACGGGACGTACACCTATACCTGTGAGCTGGAGAACCAGCACGGGGTGACCGAGTGTGCGCCGGTGACGGTGCGGGTGACCGACGCCGAGCCGGGGCAGGCGGTGCTCAGCCACGACAACTGGGACGGCGACGGGCAGTACACGGTCACGGCGAACCTGTGGTGGGGTACCAATGCCACCTCTTACCGGTTGTACGAGGACGGTGAGCTGATCGATACCCAGGAGCTGACCGCCCACACTCCGGATGCGCAGTCGGCCAGCACCGAGATCACCGACCGGGAGCCGGGCACGTACACCTACGTGGCCGAGCTGGTCAACGACGCCGGGTCCACCGAGACCCGGCCGATCGAGGTGACCGTGGACTGACGCCGCCCTGGCCGAGACAAGGTCACGTGGATCCGGGCACCCATGCCCGGATCCACGTGACCTTCTTTCGCTCGGGCGCCCCGTACGACGGCGGACCTTCCCTGGCCAGGGGAGGTCCGCCGTCGGAGATGGTGCTCGGGCAGGAAGAGCGCCGGGATCCGTGCACGATGAAACGATCCAGCGCTGGCCTGGGCGGATGCTCGGCCACACCGACCGGGCCGCCTGCCCACGGGCAGTCGAGCCAGCCGGTCCGTGACCAGATCGTAATGAAAACCGGGCGGATTGCGCTTTCCTCGGGCTTGCGCGAAGCGGATCGGCCTGCCATAGTTTGTAACGATTCACATTCGCGAATCGATACAACCCGGATCCCCGCGGTGCAGCGCCTTCCTTCCGTGTGCTGCACCGACCGACCGAGCAGAGAGGCTCTGCAGATGACACCCATGACCAGGCGAGGTACTCGCCGTCTTCTTCCGCTCGCCGCTGCGGCGACCGCTGCGGCGTTGGCGCTGACCGCCTGCTCCGGCGGCGGTGGTGGCAACAACTCTGGCGAGGCCGCGACCCTCGACCCGGACGAGCAGATCACCCTCCGGCTGGACTGGTGGGGCAACGACGACCGTGCCGAGCGGTACAACCAGGCGATCGCGCTGTTCGAGGACGAGTACCCGAACATCGACGTCCAGGCGAACTTCTCCTCCTGGGACGACTACTGGACCGCGCGCAACACCGAGGCCGCCGGCTCCTCCCTGCCGGACGTCTTCCAGATGGACCTGGCGTACCTGACCCAGTACGGCAACCGGAACCAGCTGCTCGACCTCACCCCGTACGTGGGCGGCGAGCTGGACATGTCCGGCATGCCCGAGCAGCTGCTCGACTCCGGTCGCGTGGGGGAGGGGCTCTACGGCATCCCGCAGAGCACCAACACCCTCGCGCTGTTCTACAACCCGGCGATCGTCGAGGCGATCGGCGTGGAGTCGCCGACCGACGAGATGTCCTGGACCGACTACGTGACCTGGCTGGAGGAGGCTGCCGACGCCGGCGCTGACCAGGACCCGGCACTGTACGGCAGCGGCGACTTCACCGGCGTGTTCTGGATGTTCATCCAGTACATGGTGCAGAGCGGCAACGAGGTCTTCACCGACGAGGGCGAGATCGCCTTCACCGAGGACGACGTGCGCCAGTGGCTCAACCTGACCGCTGACGCGCGGGAGAACGGGCAGGTGTTCCCGGCCGAGCGGGCAGCCCAGCTGAGCCCGCTCGGTGGTTTCACCGCGAACGAGGCGGCCAGCGAGTTCTCCTGGGACAACTTCCTCGCCGGCTACCTGGCCGACTCCGGGGCGGAGAAGATCGAGATGCTCCCGGTGCCCACGGTCGAGGGCTCGGATGCACGGGCGATGTTCCAGAAGCCGTCGATGCTGCTGTCCGCGGCGCAGACCACCCAGCACCCGGCCGCGGCCGCAGCGCTGATCAACTTCATCACCAACGACCCCGAGGTCGGTGCCGTCTTCGGTACCTCCCGCGGTGTGCCCTCCACCGAGTCGGCCCGCTCCCAGCTCGAGGTCGAGGGTGTGGACGCCCAGGTGATCGGCTACGAGGAGCAGGTCGCGGACCAGATCACCGAGCCGGTGCCGACCCTGCCGGAAGGCTTCGGCACCATCGAGGCCGCCTGGCTGCGGCTCGCGGAGAGCCTGGGCTACGGCGAGATCACCGTGGACCAGTTCATCGAGCAGTGGTTCGCCGAGGCGCAGACGGCGCTCTCCTGACGCCGGTCGGCGGGCCGAGCGGATCGGCCCGCCGGCAGCTCGCGGGTGGCCGGGGTCTGCGCCCTGCAGACCCTGGCCCCCGAACGGGTGCGTCGACGGCTCGACGGCGCGGCATGCCGGGCCAAGGATGCCGGGCCATCCGGTGTCGAGGGCGGCGGACCGTGCCGGTCGAGGACGGCGACCATCCCGCCCGGACCGTACCCGGACTGCGCTTTCCAGCGCTTGCATCGCAGCGGTCGCGCTGCCATCATCTGTAACGATTCATTTCTTCGACGACGACGGCCGGACCGCCCTTTCCAACCCAGCGCAGGCCGAGCAGAGAGGCTCTTCTGCATGACCCCCAGCACCTGGCACAGCGCGCACCGTCTGCTTCCCGTAGCCGCGGCCGCCAGCGCGACCGCACCCGCGATGAGGGCATCCTCCGGTGGTGGGAACAACGCTGCGCAAGAGCCGGGCAGCGACGGCAGGGTGGACCCGGACGAGCAGACGGCCCTGGCATGACACCGACACATGTCCCTGAGATCGAGGAGGTCGGATGAGCGCCGATACCCGTTTGGCTCCCGCCGCCACGGGCAGCAGACCCCACCAGGGGTCGCGCACCCGGGCGGAAGCGCGAGCCGGCTACATCTTCCTGCTGCCCTGGCTGGTCGGCTTCTTCGTGCTGACCGTGGGGCCGATGCTGGCCTCGCTGTACCTGTCCTTCACCGACTACGACCTGTTCGGGGCGCCGGAGTTCATCGGCGTGGACAACTACAAGGACCTGTTCGCCGACCCGCGGTTCCGCAAGTCGGCCCAGGTGACCGGCCTGTACGTGCTGCTCGGGGTGCCGATCAAGCTGGCCGCCGCCCTCGGGGTGGCGATGCTGCTGAACGCCAAGCGCAAGGGGCTGGGTTTCTACCGGTCGGCGTTCTACGCCCCGTCCCTGGTGGCCGCGAGCGTCTCGATCGCGATCGTGTGGCGAGCGATGTTCATCGACGACGGTGCGGTGGACCGTGCGCTGCAGGTCTTCGGCATCCACCTCGGCGGCTGGGTGGGCAACACCAGCATGATCATGCCGATGTTCATCCTGCTGGCGGTCTGGGCGTTCGGTGCACCGATGGTGATCTTCCTCGCCGGGCTGAAGCAGGTGCCCGGTGAGCTGTACGAGGCGGCGGACATGGACGGTGCGGGCCGGTGGCGCAAGTTCGTCAACATCACCCTGCCGATGCTCTCGCCGGTGATCTTCTTCAACCTGCTGATGGACACCATCGGCTCGTTCCAGGTGTTCGGCTCGGCGTTCATCATCTCCAGCGGGACCGGTGGCCCGGCGGACGCCTCGCTGTTCTACACGCTGTACCTGTACATCAAGGGCTTCAGTGAGTTCCGGATGGGCTACGCCTCGGCGATGGCCTGGGTGCTGGTGGTCGTCGTCGGGTTGCTGACCCTGGTGTTCTTCCGCACCTCGAAGTTCTGGGTCCACTACGCAGGGGAGGAGTGAGATGAGCACCAGCGGAGTCCAGGACGGGATGGCCAACGTGCCGCCCGAGCAGATCGTCGCTGCGGCGCCCACCCGGGAGGACAGCATCCGGCTGCGCAAGCAGGCCAAGCAGCGTTCCCGCGTCGGCAGCGTGGTCTACCACGCGGTGATGCTGTTCATGGTGGCCATCGTGCTCTACCCGGCACTGTGGATGTTCATGAGCTCGCTGCGCCCCAGCTCGGAGATCGTGGGCAACGTCTCGCTGATCCCGCGCCAAGGCACGATCCGCAACTACATCACGATCATGGACGGTATCGGCGGGGTGTCCACCTGGACGTTCTTCGCCAACTCGATGATCCTGGCCGTGCTCAGCGTCGTGGGCGTGGTCCTCTCCTCGGCCGTGACCGCCTACGCCTTCGCCCGGCTGCGGTTCAAGGGCCACGCGATGTGGTTCGGCATCATGATCGCCACCATGCTGCTGCCCTTCCACGTGGTGATCATCCCGCAGTACATCCTGTTCAACACCCTGGGCATGATCAACACGTTCTGGCCGCTGCTGCTGGGCAAGTTCCT
>CAZMDO010000047.1:0-13514 GCA_964564445.1 uncultured Ruaniaceae bacterium
CGCTCGCCCTGGAACACCTGGATGAGCACGCTCGGCTGGTTGTCCTCCGCGGTGGAGAACACCTCGGAGCGCTTGGTCGGGATGGCGGTGTTGCGCTCGATGAGCTTGGTCATCACCCCGCCCTTGGTCTCGATGCCCAGGGACAGCGGGGTGACGTCGATGAGCAGCACGTCGGTGCGCTCACCCTTCAGCACGCCGGCCTGCAGCGCGGCACCGACGGCCACGACCTCGTCCGGGTTCACACCCTTGTTCGGCTCCTTGCCGCCGGTCAGCTCCTTGACCACCTCGGTGACGGCGGGCATCCGGGTGGAGCCACCGACGAGCACCACGTGGTCGATGTCGGAGATGGCGATCCCGGCGTCCTTGATCACGTTGTGGAACGGGGTCTTGGTGCGGTCCAGCAGGTCCGAGGTCATCTGCTCGAACTGGGCGCGGGTGAGGCGCTCGTCGAGGTGGATCGGACCGTTCTCGGACATGGACAGGTACTGCAGGGAGATGTTCGTGGAGGTCGCGCTGGACAGCTCCTTCTTCGCCTGCTCGGCCGCCTCGCGCAGACGCTGCAGGGCGATCTTGTCCTTGGACAGGTCCACCCCGTTGGCGTTCTTCACCTGGGTGACCAGCCAGTCGACGATCCGCTGGTCCCAATCGTCACCACCGAGGCGGTTGTCACCGTTGGTGGCGCGCACCTGGATGGTGGAGAAGTCGTCCTCGTCCTTGCCGACCTCGAGCAGGGAGACGTCGAAGGTACCGCCACCGAGGTCGAAGACCAGGATGAGCTCGTCCTCCTTGCCCTTCTCCAGGCCGTAGGCCAGGGCCGCGGCGGTGGGCTCGTTGATGATGCGGGAGACGTTCAGCCCGGCGATCTGCCCGGCGTCCTTGGTCGCCTGCCGCTCGGCGTCGTTGAAGTAGGCGGGCACGGTGATCACCGCGTCGGTGACCGGCTCGCCCAGGTAGGACTCGGCGTCCTTCTTCAGCTTGCCCAGGATCCGCGCGGAGATCTCCTGCGCGGTGTAGGTCTTGTCGTCGATCTCGGTCTTCCAGTCGGTGCCCATGTGGCGCTTGACCGAGGAGATGGTGCGGTCGACGTTGGTGACGGCCTGACGCTTGGCCACCTCACCGACGAGCACCTCACCGGTCTTGCTGAACGCCACGACCGACGGTGTGGTGCGAGCGCCTTCGGCGTTCGCGATGACGGTGGGTTCGCCACCCTCAAGGACGGCGACCACGGAGTTCGTGGTGCCCAGGTCGATTCCGACCGCTCGTGCCATGGTGTGTTTCTCCTTCCGCGCCGCCGGGTCTCGACGACACTGGGTGTGGATGAGTCTGCCGCACTCAAGTTTGCGCGCCCCTGGCTGGATCTCCAAATCGAGGGGCGAGAACTTGAGTCTATGTGGCTCAACTGTGGGGTCGGCGGATCTATTCCGAGGAGCGACCCTACGGACAGGAACGCTCGCCAGGGGAGCTTCATTGGCATAAACTGCCAATGGAGGTGGACGACTGTGGCGACCAGGAATGTTGTGCTCAGCCAGCACCAGCATGAGCTTGTCGAGATGTTGGTGGCCTCGGGGCGCTACCAGAATGCCAGCGAGGTCCTGCGTGACGGTCTTCGCCTCGTCGAACGCCGGGAGACCGAGCACGCCGCCAAGCTTGCCGCCCTGCGCAGGGCTGCTGAACAGGGCTGGTCAGATCTCGCTGCTGGACGCTTCGACGATGTCGACGACAAGGACCTCGACGACTTCATCGGGCGGCTCGGCGTGCGCACACCGGAGACCCGGCCGGTAGGCGAGGCGTGAAGTATCGACTCACCGCTGCAGCGCAGGCTGACATCGCCTCAATCCTTTCCTGGTCAGAGCATGAGTTCGGCAAGGAAGCGCGTACGCGCTACGCGGCCCTGATCGCCGCCGCTGTCCGTGACGCAGCATCGAGCGGTGACGATGTGGGTAGCCGGCCTCGCCCGGAGCCGGGGGATGGAGTGGTCTCCTGGCACCTGTTGCAGAGTCGGAACCACTCCCCCGAGGCGCGCGTCCGCCGTCCACGCCACCTGCTCATCTGCCGTGGGGACGGCGAGGTGCTGGTCGTCGGCCGAGTCCTCCACGACTCGATGGACCTGCAGCAGCACGTCGACGCCTACCGGGCGTGGGAGCAGGGCGGCGACGACCCCGGAAGTCCTCGCTGACGATCACGCCGGGCTGCTACCGGGGCCGGTAGGCGGCCACGATGGGGCACTCGAACGGGTCCGCCTCCCCGAGCCCGACCCGGTTCAGGTAGCGGATCACGATGCCGTAGGCACGCAGCAGCCCGGTCTCGGTGTAGACGATCTCCCGCTCGGCGCAGAACTCGCGGACGATCAGCCGGGCCTGGCGCAGGTTGACGCTGGGCATCCGCGGGAACAGGTGGTGCTCGATCTGGTAGTTCAGCCCGCCCATCGCCCACGTCATCAGCTGACCACCGCGGATGTTCCGGGAGGTCATCACCTGTCGGCGGAGGAAGTCCACCCGAAGGTCCTTGGCCAGCAGCGGCATCCCCTTGTGGTTCGGCGCGAACGTGGCCCCCATGTACACCCCGAACACCACCAGCTGGACGGCCAGGAACGCAGCGCCGAGCCCAGGGCCGAGCGCCGTCAGCACCAGCGCGGGGAAGCCGACCAGCCGCACAGCCAGCAGCGCGGCCTCGAGCCCGCGGCGGCGCATGTCCTCGTCGTCGATGACCGTCTTGACCGCAGCGACGTGCAGGTTCAGCCCCTCCAGGGTGAGCATCGGGAAGAACAGCCAGCCCTGGTGGCGGGTGATCCAGCCCACCACCCCGGTGCGCGCGGGCACGTCCTCGGGGTCGAACACCAGAGCACCGGTCGCGATGTCGCCGTCCTTGCCGATCGTGTTCGGGTTGGCGTGGTGCCGGCCGTGCTTGCGCGCCCACCAGCCGTGGCTCAGCCCGACCACCAGGTTCGCGACCAGCTGGGAGAGCAGCTCGTTGCGCCGGCCGGAGGAGAACACCTGCTGGTGCGCGGCGTCGTGGCCGAGGAAGGCAGCCTGGGTGAGCAGCACACCGAACAGCACTGCCACGGCAAGCTGCCAGGGGCTCGGACCGAGGGTGAGCAGCAGCGTGGTCGCACCGGCGAACCCCGCCGCGAGCAGCACGCCGCGACCCACGTACCAGCCGGGTCTGCGGGCCATCAGACCGGCGTCCTTGATCCGCCGGGAGAGCTCATGGAAGTCCCGCTGCGGGTTCCGAGCGGACGGGGGAGCTGGTGCGGCAGTGGTCGTCATGGCCGTGACGGTAGGAACCAGGTGGTGCCGGTGGCGTCCCCCGGGAGAGCCAACCTGACCCCCTACCCCGGTAGGGGGCGGGCATCACTCCGGCTCGTGCTGGTCGGCGACCTCACCCCGGCTCGTGCTCGTCTCCCACCACCGGCAGCACCGCCACGAGCCGGTACCCGCCGGCAGGGGTTCCTCCGGCGGTGACCGTGCCACCGAGCACGCCGACCCGTTCCCGGATCCCGGCCAGGCCGAGCCCGGAGCCCGGGGCGGGCGTCGTGCCACCGCTCGGTGCCGAGTTGACCACCTGGACGACGAGGCTCCTGCCGTCGGCGTCGACTGCGGTCGTGACCTCGATCTCGGCGCCCGGGGCGTGCCGAAGCGCATTGCTGAGCCCTTCCTGCACGATCCGGTAGGCGGTGAGGCCGACGGTCGCCGGCGCGTCGGTCTCGATCGAGTCGGTGATCGTGGCGCCGGCGGCCCGGGCGCTCTCCACCAGGTCCGGGATGTCCACCAGCCCCGGGGCGGGAGCGGTCGGCGCGGCAGAGTCGCTGCGGAGCAGGGCGAGCAGTGTCCGCATCTCGCTGAGCGCCTGCCGGGAGGAGGCGGCGATGTCGTCGAACTCCTGCTGCACCGCGGGGTTGATTCCCGGCTTGCGGTACATCGCGGTGCTCGCCTGCACGTGGATCACCGACATGCTGTGCGCCACCACGTCGTGCAGCTCGCGGGCGATCCGGTTGCGTTCCTCCAGGTCGCGGCGCCGTTGCGCCTCCTCGGCGCTGACCTGTTCGGCCTGCTGCGCCCGTGCTGCACCCTGCCGCCAGAGTCGCTCCAGCACCCCGAGCATGGCCAGGGCTGCGGTCAGGGAGACCAGCACCACGCCGTTGGCCAGCGCGCCGGGCACCCGCCCGGGGATCACGAACGCCAGCGCGGTCAGCAGCGTCCCGGCGCCCCACCCGGCGACCACCCAGTACCACTGGTGTCGCAGCGCCAGCACCACCACCAGCAGGCACTGGGCGATCATGCCGGTCACCGGCCACGGCCAGAACAGCTCCCCCGTCATCGGAAAGGTCGCCAACATCGACGCGAGCGAGGAGCACGCGGACAACGCGACCCCCGCACCGGGCCAGCGGACCGCGAGCACAACCGCAGCACTGTGCGCGACCGACACCACCATCGCCACTGCCGGGTGCAGCTGGTAGAGGGTGGCCAGCACCGGCCACGCCACCGCCAGGAGTGCCACCGCTGCCACGCAGGTGCTCGCCCAGACCCATCGGGTAGCCGGCGGCGCAGTCCGCCGGTGCCGCAGCCAGCGAGCTGAGCTCGACGGTGCAGCCGCCGCGGGCGGAGCCGGCTCGGATGCCATGGGTGGCAGGTTAGGCCCTGCACCGCCCGGGCCGCGTCCCTCTGGAGAGGGACCCGGCCGGTAGCGCTAGTTTGGGGGCATGGCACCTCAGGCAGGCGCGCAGCGCCCGACGGTGCGCGTGCTCATCGTGGACGACCAGTCGATGATCCGCGCCGGGTTCGCTGCACTGCTGGACGCCCAGGAGGGCATCACGGTGGTCGGCACGGCCGAGGACGGGCTCGGCATCACCGACGTGGTCCGGCGCACGCAGCCGGAGGTGGTGCTGATGGACATCAGGATGCCGAAGGTGAACGGCCTGGACGCGGCGCGCGCCATCTTTGCGATGCCGGGCGAGGCGCCGAAGGTGATCATGCTGACCACCTTCGACGCCGACGACTACGTCTTCACCGCGCTGCGTGTGGGCGCCAGTGGTTTCCTGCTCAAGGACTCCCCGCCGGAGGAGCTGGTGCAGGCGGTCCGGGTGGTCGCTGACGGCGAAGCCCTGCTCTCCCCCAAGGTCACCCGGGCGCTGATCGCCGACTACGCCGCACGCCCGCACGAACCGGCCAAGGAGAGCGCCAGCCTGGACCTGCTCACCGACCGGGAGCGAGAGGTGATGATTCGCGTGGCCCGCGGCCGCTCGAACGCGGAGATCTCTACGGACCTGTTCGTAGCCGAGCAGACCGTCAAGACCCATGTGAGCCGCATCCTCACCAAGCTCGGCCTGCGCGACCGCACCCAGATGGTGGTGGCGGCCTACGAATCGGGCCTGGTGCGCGCGGAACGCTGAGAACGCTGAGTCACGCGGGCGGCATCGAACCCTCTTGACACCACCTACTTCATGTGTCACTGTACTAAGCACTTAATACAGCGACACAAGGAGACGCCGTATGGAGTTCGACACCGGCTCCCCCATCTGGGGTCAGCTCGTGGCCGAGTTCTCCCGGCGCATCGTCACCGGCGAGTGGGCCCCGGGCGGGCGGATCGCCGGCGTCCGTGACCTGGCCACCGAGCTGGGCGTCAACCCGAACACCGTGCAGCGCGCCCTCGCCGACCTGGAGCGGCAGCAGCTCTGCCACTCCGAACGCACCGCCGGCCGGTTCGTCACCACCGACGCCGACCGGATCGATGCCCTGCGCGCCGAGCTCGCCCAGGAGGCGGCCGACGACTTCGTCCACCGCGCCCGCGGCCTGGGGATGGGGGCAGACCAGGCCCGACGACTGATCGAGGAGAGATGGACCCATGACGACGACATCACCCACCTGGCAGGAGCAGCCGGCCATGACCGCTGAGGACGCCCTGGTCAGCGTCCGTGACCTGACCGTGCGCTACGGCACGCGCACCGCCCTGGACCGGTTGACCCTGGACCTGCCCGCCGGCCGGATCATCGGCCTGCTCGGCGAGAACGGCTGCGGCAAGTCGACCCTGCTGAAGACCCTCGCCGGGGTGTACGCCGACTACACCGGCGAGGTCCGGCTGGCCGGGCACCGACCCGGGCCGGAGTCGAAGGCCCTGGTCAGCTACCTGCCGGACACCAGCTCGCTGCCGGACCGAGCCCGGGTGAGCTACTGCCTGGGCCTGTTCGCCGACTTCTACGCCGACTTCGACCGGCAGAAGGCCGCCGACCTGATCGACTTCTTCGGTCTGGACTCCCGGATGCGGCTGAAAGAGATGTCCAAGGGCATGCGGGAGAAGGTGCAGATCTCCCTGGCGATGGCCCGGCGGGCTCGGGTGTTCCTGCTGGACGAGCCGATCTCCGGGGTCGACCCCGCCGCGCGGGAGGGCATCCTGGACGGCATCCTGCGCGGCCTCGAGCCCGACTCCCTGCTGCTCATCGCCACCCACCTGGTGCACGACCTGGAGGCCGCGCTGGACTCGGTGGTGCTGATGCGCCACGGCCGGGTGCTGCTCACCGGCGAGGTGGACGACCTGCGCGCCGAGCACGGCGCCAGCCTGGAGCAGATCTTCCGAAAGGTGTACCGCTGATGATCACGCTGCTCAAGCACGAGCTCCTCCGGACCCGCGACGCGCTCGCGCTGGTCGGCTGCCTGGCCCTGTTGCTGGCCGTCGCCGGCACCCTGCTGGCGGCCACCGGCGTTCCGCTGCTGGCCACCGTGGGACTGGTCGCCGGGCTGATCGCGGTGATCTGCCTGGTGCCGGCCACGCAGCTGATGCTCACCGTGACCTACTGGCGGTCCAGCTACGGCCGCACCGGCTACCTGACCCAGACCCTGCCGGTCAAGGGCTCGCGGATCTACTGGGCGAAGATGATCTGGGCCTGGCTGGTCTCCCTGCTCGCAGCGGCGCTCAGCGTGGGCATCACGCTGGCCGCAGCGCCGGTGGTGGCCGGCGCCACCGGCGGGCAGGCCGACGCGCTGCTCAGCACGCTGCGCGAGGGCTGGGCCCGGCTGAACGAGCTGGCGCCCGGATGGGGCGTGGCGGCAGCCGTGGCGGCGATGGTGATGATGGTGCTGATCTGGCCCACCCAGTACTTCTTCGCCGCCTCGATCGGCAGCCAGGCACCGCTGAACCGGATGGGCGTGGGTGGTCCGGTGCTGGTCTGGATCGGTCTCTACCTGGCCGTGCAGGTGATCGTCTTCGCCTCCTTCGCCGCGATCCCGCTGGCGGTCGGCATGGACGGCGACCGGCTCGGCCTGGTCCGGTTCGATTTGTTCGCCGAGATGGCGGCGGGTACGTCCAGCTCCGCCGACGTGATGCCGATCGGCTTCATCCCGGCGCTCGTGGCGGTCAGCGTGGCCTGCATCGTCTGGAGCGCGCGGTCCTGGAACCGCCGCGTCTCCCTGGTCTGACCCAGACCCAGCAGCGACGGGTCCGGTGCCGGTGGTCACGCGCCACCGGCACCGGCCATCACGTCCGCGGCAGCGACTCCTGCCACAGCTGGTAGAGGTCCGCTGCGGCATGCGGGGCGGCGGCGAGGATGCCGCCCTCGCTCGGGAACAGGGTCGGCTGCCCACGGCTGTCCAGCACCGTGCCGCCGGCCTCGGCGACCACCAGCACCGCGGCCAGGTGGTCCACCGGGCCGAAGGAACCGATCACCGCGCCGACGCCCCGCCCGGCGGCGACCCCCACCAGGGTGAGCGTGCCCGAGCCCATCACCCGCATCGTGGCGCTGCGCCGGCCGAGCGCCTCCAGCAGGCCGAGCATCCCGGGCCAGGGCAGGTGGCCGGCGAGCTCGGTGGAGACCACCCGTCCGGCCAGCGGGTCGGTCCCGTCCTCGGCCCCGGTGATGCGCAGCACCTCACCGTTCAGCCGGGAACCGCGCCCCGCCACCGCCTCGAACACCTCACCGCGCCACGGGTCGGCCACCACGCCCACCACCGGTGCGCCGTCGACCACCAGCGCCAGGGAGAACGAGCTCCACGGCACCCCGTTGGCGAAGTTGGTGGTGCCGTCCACCGGGTCGAGGTACCAGCACGGTCGCCCGCCGGCAGCCTCGCCGCCCATCTCCTCCCCGACGAAGGCGTGCTGGGGGAAGCGGCGGCCGATGACGTCCCGCACGTGCCGTTCGATGCCGACATCCACGGCGGTGACCAGGTCAGCCGGCCCCTTCTTCGTCTCGGTCCGGCCAGGGTCCATCGTCGGGGTCACCGCGATCGCCCATTCGCCCAGCTCACGGGCCGTGGCGAGCACCGCGTCCAGGTCGACGGCGTCACGCCCCGGGCCAGCCGCCGGCACCGGGGCCGGGGGGTGGGCCGCCCGCTGGTCGCGGACCTGCTGGAACCTGGCCAGCCGGTTCGTGGTGACCGAGTCCACGCCGATCTCCACCGCCCAGCGCATGCCGTGCTCGTCGTCCACGGTCCAGGTGGCCACCTTGCAGCCGAGGTCGTGGATCGCCTGCACCATCGCGGTGGTGACCCAGCCGACGGACAGGTTCAGGTACTCCGGTGCCAGCTCGGCGAGGTCCTCGGGTGCGGGCGGGTCGGCCCGGTCCCAGGGCATCCAGATCTCCGCGGCGGGATCCAGGCTGCGGATGGTGCGCATCGCGTCCAGGTCGCCGCACCAGGCGACCGGGAGCCCGGCGGCGGCCACCACCCGGTGGGCGGGTCCGGCCGGGGCGGGCTCGTCCATGTCGATCAGCAGGGTGGCGTCGCAATCGCGGAACAGCTCGACCACCTCGGCCAGCAGCGGGATGCGCACCTGGCCCTCCCCGAGCACCCGCACCTGCTCCCAGGTGAGGTCACGCACGTCTTCGGCCAGCCCCCACAGCCGCGTCGTGCTGGGGTCGTGCAGCACCACCACCTGCCCGTCGGCGGTCAGCCGCACGTCGATCTCCACGTAGTCGGCGCCGTGGACGATCGCCGAGCGGACCGCCGGCACGGTGTTCTCCCGTTCGGCCGCGCTGTCCCCGCGGTGCGCGCACGCCCGGGTACCCACCCCGGTGACGGCGTCGCTCACCGGGGCACTCATGCCCTCTCCGTGCGCACGAGCAGGTCGTCGCGGAAGATCATCGCCCGGGTGATCCGGGCGTGGCCGCTGGCCCCCACCGGCGGGATCTGCGCGGAGGAGAAGCTGCGCAGCGTGGTGTCGCTGCGGCGCAGCACCAGCTCGTGGAAGTGCCCGCGCGGGATCACCCGCTCCACGGTGGCCGGCAGGCTGCCGGGCACGGGCTCGGTGGTGAACTGCACGTCCTCCGGCCGGATGCACACCGTCTCGGCCTGGCCGCCCTCGGCCGGCGGGTGGATCCGCCCGTCGGCGAAGGTGCCCTCGATGCTGTTCAGGCTGCCGATGAAGTTCGCCACGAACGAGGTGCGGGGGCTGGCGTAGAGCTCCCCGGGGGAGCTGTACTGCTCGATCCGGCCGGCGTTCATCACCGCGACCCGGTCGGACATGGACAGCGCCTCGTCCTGGTCGTGCGTGACGATCACGGTGGTGATGCCCAGCCGCTGCTGGATCTCCCGGATGTCCTCGCGCACCTTCACCCGGAGCTTGGCGTCCAGGTTGGACAGCGGCTCGTCCAGCAGCAGCAGGTCCGGTTCCTGCACGATCGCGCGGGCGAGGGCGACCCGTTGCTGCTCACCGCCGGAGATCTGCCCAGGCCGGGAGTCCCGGTGGTGCAGCAGGCTGACCATCTCCAGCACCCGGTCCACCCGTTCGACGATCTCCGCCTTGCCCAGCTTGCGGATCTTCAGCGGGAACGCCACGTTCTTGAACACGCTCATGTGCGGCCAGAGCGCGTAGTTCTGGAACACCATCGCGCTCGGACGGCGTTCGGCGCCCAGGCTGCTCACGTCCCGACCGGCCACCTCGATCGTGCCGGCGTCCTGGTGCAGGAACCCGCCGATCATCCGCAGCGTGGTGGTCTTCCCGCAGCCGGAGGGGCCGAGCAGGGCGACCAGCTCGCCCTCGTCCACGGACAGGTCGAGGTTCTCGATGATCGTGCGGCCGCCGAGGACCTTGTGCAGACCGCGGATGCGCAGGCCCGTCCCGGCGTCCGGGTCGGGTGCGCTGGTGCGGTCGCGTTCGGCGGTCTGGCGCGGTGCGGTCATTCCTGCTCGCTATCGGATCTGGAAGCCCTCGGCCAGCTGTCCGCCCATGATGTGCTTGCGGGCGGCCAGCATGAGGACCAGGGACGGGATGGACATCAGGATGGAGAAGACGGCGGCCACCTGCTTGGGGTAGTTCAGCACCAGCGAGTACATCTCGGTCGGCATGGTGAAGTACACCGGCGCGCCCACCAGGTAGGTGCCCTGCGCCTCGTCGAAGGCGGCCAGGAAGGACATGATGGCGGCCACCAGGATGCCGGGCATGGCCATCCGCAGCGTGATGGTGAAGAACACCCGTGCCTTCCCGGCGCCCGCGTCCCGGGCGGCCTCCTCGAGGCTGCGCGGCACGGCCGCGAACGCAGCCGCCGGGATCCAGGTCATGAACACCACGGTGCCCAGGATCTGCACCACCAGGATGCCGGCCACGGTGTTCATCAGGTGCAGGGCGTAGAACAGCGAGGCGAGCGCGGCGAACAGCCCCATCTTCGGGAAGGCGTTGGTGGCGAACAGCCCGATGAGGAAGGTCTTGCGGGCGAAGAAGGAGTACCGGCCGAAGGCGTAGGCCGCGGGCAGGCAGATGATCGCGGAGATCAGCACCACCAGCGGGGAGATCACCAGGGAGTTCTGCACGGCCGCGCCGAGCTGGTCGTCCTCGAACACGGTGCGCCACCAGCGCAGCGTCCACCCGTCCGGGAGCAGGTTCGGGAAGGTCCACCCGGAGGCGAACGCCCGGATGGCCAGCCAGAGCAGCGGGCCGAGGATGAACACCACCATGAACGCGACGAACAGCATCACCACGATCCGGCCGAGCACCGCGGTCAGCCGGCCGCTGCCGGTGGACCTGGTGCTGCCGAGGCGTTGCGGGTGCGCCGGTCCCGGGCCGGAGCCGGCCGGCGCGGCGGGCTCGACGGTCTCCTCGCGGCTCATCAGACCCTCCCCTCCCGCTTGGCGCTGCGGAAGTTGGCCCACACGTAGAAGGCGCCGATCCCCGAGGCGGCGGCGAACACGGTGAACGCCATCACGATGGACTGCTGCGGCCGGTTGTAGGAGGTGAAGTAGTTGGTCAGCTCCACGCCGAGCATGTTCGGCGCGTTCGGCCCGGTGAAGTAGGGCACGGTGAACGAGCCGATCACCTCGATGGCGGTGAACGTGCCGGCGATGACGATCGGCACGAACGCCATCGGGATCATGATGGTGAACACGATCCGCAGGAACCCGGACCCGGCGTCCCGGGCGGCCTCGATCATCGCGTCCGGGATGGACTGCAGACCGGAGGCGACCATGAGCACCGCGAACGGCAGGGTGTGCCAGACCGAGCCGATCACGATCGCCGTCACGGTGAACCCCCACACCGGACCCTCCAGCCCGAGCTGGGCGAAGACGCTGCGGATGAACCCGTCGGCGGAGTAGAAGGTGAGCACCGCCCAGGAGGCGATCACCACCGGGATGAACAGCGGCACCACCCCGAGCGCGGAGAGCATCTTGGCCGCCCACCCGCCGCGCAGCTTGAGGTAGAGGCCGATGCCCATCGCCATCAGCAGCACGATGGCGGCGCTGACCAGGGTGACCAGGATCGTCACGCCCAGGTCGCGCAGGAAGATCGGGTTGGTGAACACGTCCTCGTAGGCGGCCAGCGTGCCCCACCAGTGCTCGGCCTCGTGCACGTTCAGGCCGATCGTGGCCACCACCGAGTTCAGACCACCGGTGAACCCCAGGCTGAACAGCAGGGCGGCCACGATCGGCACGCCGACCACCAGGATGATGAGCAGGATCGGTGGCAGCGCCATGAAGAAGCCCAGGGTGGACCGCTGCTCGCCACCGCTCGGCCGCCTGCTGGCCTTGGTGGTCTTGGCCACCACCAGTCTCGCCATCGGCTCCCCGTCTCCTCGTCTGGCCCGCTGCGGACCGCGTGCTCGCGCCTACTGCGGGACCCGTTCGGCCCAGAGCCGGTTCAGGTCCTCGTTCATCTGGGAGAAGTACGGCAGCCGCAGGTCGTCGGTGTTCGCATCGGCGAACATGGTCTGCACGTCCTCCGGCAGCTGGTCCAGCTCGATCACCGGGTAGCCGGAGACGCTGTTCGCGATGATCGCCTGCGCCTCCGGGGTGAGCAGCCAGTTCGCCAGCACCAGGGCGCCCTCCTGGTCCGGCGTGGTCGCCGGGATGCCCAGGTAGGCGGCACCGCCGGTGAAGGACGGGTCGGAGATCTGGGTGTAGGAGATGTTCTCCGGGATCTGCCCGTGCTCCTGACCGGTGATGAACTGGTCCGACCACACCGTGCCCATCCAGATCTGCCCGCTGGCCAGCAGCTCCAGCTCCTGCGCGTTGCCGTTCGGGTACACCCCGTCCTGGTAGATGTACGGGTTGAGGTCGCGCAGCACCTGGAAGCCCTCGTCCCAGTGCTGCTCCAGGTCCGGGTGGTAGCCGGTGACCATCTGCTGACTGACGTCCTCGGGCACGTAGTGGTCCAGCACCGTGGCCACGAACGACTGCCCGGAGCCGCCGGAGTCAGGGGTGTTGTAGGTGAACTTGCCCGGGTTGTCCCGGATCCACTGCAGCAGCTCGTCCAGCGTCTCCGGCGGGTCGCTGACCTCGTCGGTGTTGTAGGCGAGCAGCACGGAGGAGGCGCGGTAGGGGATCGCGCCGGGCCCGCCCGCCTCGAGGATGTTCTCGCCGACGGTCTGCAGACCGGCGATGTCCTCCGGCGTCACCTCCATCAGCAACCCGGCCTCGGCGACCTGGGTGACGAAACCGGCGTCCACCAGGTCGTAGCCCGGGTCCTCGCCCTGCTGGGTGGCGCTGGTGAGCTTGGCGATGGTCTGGGAGTCGTGCTCACCGTGCAGGTCGAGCTGCACGTTCACGCTGTAGTCGGGGTTGGCCTCCACGAACGCGGGGATGAGCGAGTCCTCCCAGAGCGTCTGGATGTTGGTGTCCGTGCTGAGGAAGACGGTCAACGATGTTCCCGACCCGTCGCCGGAGGCGTCGCCGCCACCACCGGACCCGGGTGCCTGCTGCACGCAGCCGGCGAGCGCGAGCGCTGCGGAAAGCGTCACCGCACCTACGGCGACGGAGCGATGTGTTCTCACGGCGTACCTCCTCGTCCGCCGGGTTCCGCCTGGTCCGAGGTCGCCGCGGCGGGGCCCGAGATTCTCCGGTCGATCGTCATGGTCGACCGTGCTGCGCCTCGACCATACAGAATAGCCCAGGTATGTCCGGTCGTACTGACATGTGCACAAGATCGGCACGGACTGCGATGCCCGGGGCGGGTCGCGAGGGTGTCGGTGCTGGGCACGGTCTGAGCGTACGTGGTCGCCGACCGGGGCAGGCGGTTCTCAGCATCTCGCGTTACGTTCGAGAGCTGTGACCAACCCGACCGCCACCACCTCGCGCCCGTCGGCACCGGCCCGCGCGGGC
>CAZMDO010000048.1:0-13472 GCA_964564445.1 uncultured Ruaniaceae bacterium
AGCGGCCTGACTGCCGAACCGGTCGGGGTGGGGCGCGCCGGCTGGCGGGGTGGGGTGCGCCGGGCGACGGGGTGGGGCCCGCCCTCGCACGGGTTGGAGGACGCCCTCCCACGGGGTGGGGCGCGCCGGCCGGACGGGCGCGCGGCAGCGTAGCCTGGGACGATGACCCAGACGGCACTGCCCGGCGCCGGGGAACGCACCCTGGCCCATGGCGACCACCAGGCGATCATCGTCGAGGCCGGGGCGGGGGTGCGCAGCTACACCCTGGACGGTGTGCCGGTGCTCGCCGGGTACGCCCCGGAGGCGCTCTGCCCCAGCGCTCGCGGGCAGTGGCTGGTGCCGTGGCCGAACCGGATCCGCGGCGGGAGGTACAGCTACGCCGGCGAGGAGCAGGTGCTGCCGATCCAGGACCCGGAGCCGGACTCGGCGATCCACGGGCTGGCCCGGTGGGTGCCGTTCGACGTGCTCGACCAGGACGCTGCCCGGGTGGAGCTCGGCGCGGTGCTGCCCGCCCGGCCCGGGTACCCCTGGCCGCTGGAGATGCGGGTGGCCTGGGAGCTGTCCGCCGACGGCCTGGCCGCCACCCTCCGGGTGTGCAACCTGGCCGCCGAACCGGTGCCGTTCGGCGCCGGCGCGCACCCCTACCTGGCCGCCGGCGGCACGCTGCGCGAGCTGGTGGACGCCGCGTCGGTCACCATCCCCGGCGCCACCCGGCTGACCGGGGAGAACTCCTTCCTCACCGAGCGCACGGAGGTCGAGGGCGACGACGACTTCCGCACCGCCCGCCGCATCGGCACCCACCAGCTCGGCCTGTACACCGACCTGGACCGCGGCGAGGACGGCCTGGCCCGGGTGGTCTTCGACCGGGAGGACGGCTGGCAGGTCACCCTCTGGCAGGACGAGTCCTGGCCGTTCGTGCTGCTCTACACCTCCGACCAGGTCAGCGACGCCGAGGGCCGGCGCACCTCCGTGGCGGTGGAACCGATGACCTGCGCCGTGGATGCGTTCAACTCCGGCGATGGGCTGATCACCCTGGAGCCGGGGGAGGAGTTCACCGGCCGGTGGGGCATCACCGCCCGCCAGCGGCCGTGACCCGCCCGGCGGGTGTGGCTTCGGACACGCTCCGGGCGTCTCGCCCCGCGGAAGCATCCTCTCGGTCTACGATGTTCAGTGCCGGACCCGTTCGTTCACCGAGCGGACGTCAGGGAGGGTCCGGGTTCGTGCCGGCCGCGATGGGGCCGCCGGAAGACCAGAGAAGGTAGGCGATGAGCTCTCCCAGCGTTAGCTACTCGATCACTGTCCGACTGGAGATGCCTGCGCAACCGTCCGCGGTGAGCACGATCACCACCACGGTGGAGCACGCGGGCGGCGTGGTCACCGCTGTGGACGTCTCCGCCTCCGGTATGGACCGGCTGCAGGTGGACGTCACCTGCGCCACCGGCGGTGAGGACGAGGCCAAGCAGATCGTCGACGCGCTCGGCACCATCTCCGGGGTGGCGATCGGCCGCGTCTCCGACCGCACCTTCCTCGCCCACCTCGGCGGCAAGATCGAGATCCAGCCGAAGATGCAGATCCGGCACCGCGACGACCTCTCCCTGATCTACACCCCGGGTGTGGGCCGGGTGAGCCAGCAGCTCGCCGCCCACCCCGAGGACGCCGTGCGCCTGACCATCAAGCGCAACACCATCGCCGTGGTCACCGACGGCTCGGCGGTGCTCGGCCTGGGCAACATCGGCGCCACCGCCGCGCTGCCGGTGATGGAGGGCAAGGCCGCCCTGTTCAAGCGGTTCGCCGGGATCGACGCGTTCCCGATCTGCCTGGACACCCAGGACGTGGACGAGATCGTCCGCACGGTGAAGATCATCGCCCCGGTGTTCGCCGGCATCAACCTGGAGGACATCTCCGCCCCCCGCTGCTTCGAGGTGGAGGACCGGCTCCGCGAGGAGCTGGACGTGCCGGTGTTCCACGACGACCAGCACGGCACCGCCATCGTGGCCGTGGCCGCGCTGACCAACGCCCTCAAGGTGGTCGGCAAGAACCTCGCCGACGTGCGCATCGTGCAGTCCGGAGCCGGTGCCGCCGGCTCGGCCATCCTGCGCCTGCTGCTCGCCGCCGGCGCCACCGACGTGGTGGTCGCCGACGTGCACGGGGTGATCCGCTCCGACCGGGAGAACCTGGACCCGTCGCTGGCCTGGATCGCCGAGAGCACCCACGGGGACGAGTACGAGGGCCGTACCCTGCACGATGTGATCAAGGGCGCGGACGTGTTCATCGGCGTCTCCGCCCCGAACCTGCTCACCGAGCACGACGTCGCCTCGATGGCCACCGACGCGGTGGTGTTCGCGCTGGCGAACCCGCTGCCGGAGATCGACCCGGTGATCGCCACCCGGCACGCCGCCGTGGTAGCCACCGGCCGCAGCGACTTCGCCAACCAGATCAACAACGTGCTCGCCTTCCCCGGGGTGTTCCGCGGCCTGCTGGACGGCCGGTCCACCCGGATCACCGACGAGATGCTGCTCGCTGCCGCGCACGCGCTGGCCGACGTGGTTACCCCGGAGGAGCTGAACGCCACCTACATCGTGCCGAGCGTGTTCAACCAGAACCTGCACACCCAGATCGCTGCGGCCGTGCGCACCGCCGCCGAGCGGGACTCCGAGTCCCGCCCGCCGGTCACGCAGGTCTGAGCGAGGGCGCCCGGGCCGTCAGCGGTACTGCGCCACCAGCGGGCAGGTGAAGGTGTCCCGCACGCCCAGGCCCACCTCGTTCAGGTGCCGGACCACGATCACGTACGAGGTCCACAGGCTGGTCTCGGTGTAGGTGATCGAGTGCTCCGCGCAGAACTTGCGCACCATCGGGGCGACCGCCCGCAGGTTGGGCCGCGGCATGTTCGGGAACAGGTGGTGCTCCACCTGGAAGTTCAGCCCGCCCATCGCCGCGTCCACCCAGCGGCCGCCGGTGATGTTCCGGCTCATCAGCGTCTGCCGGCGCAGGAAGTCCAGCCGCAGGTCCTTGGGCACGATCGGCATGCCCTTGTGGTTCGGTGCGAACGAGGCGCCCATGTACAGCCCGAACACGGCGAGCTGCACGCCCAGGAAGGCCGCGGCGATCCCGGGCGAGAGCACCAGGAACAGGAAGGCCGGGAAACCGAGCAGCCGGATGGCCAGCAGGGTGATCTCCAGCCCGCGGCGCTTCAGCCGGTCCCGGCTGAGCACCCGCTTGGTGCTGGTGACGTGCAGGTCGAGGCCCTCCAGCAGCAGCAGCGGGAAGAACGCCCAGCCCTGCCGGCGTACGAACCAGTCGGTCACCGGGTGCCGGCGGGCGTCGGCCTGCTCCGGGGTGAAGGACACCACCGGCAGGTCGATGTCCGGGTCGGCGCCGCGCTTGTTCGGGTTCGCGTGGTGGCGGGAGTGCTTGCTCTGCCACCAGCCGTGGCTCAGGCCCACGAACAGGTTCGCCAGGATCAGCGCGGTCCAGTCGTTCCACTTCCCGGAGGTGAAGATCTGCCGGTGCGCGGCGTCGTGGCCGAGGAACGCGATCTGGGTCATCAGGATGCCCATCCCGGCGGCCACCGTCAGCTGCCACCAGGAGTCGCCGACCAGCCAGATCACGGCGAAGGTCGCCAGGAACGCGGCCGCCGCGCCGGCAAGGCGGAGCCAGTAGTAGCCGTACCGACGCTCCAGCAGGCCGGTCTCGCGGACCGCGGCGGTGAGCGCGGTGAACTGGCTGATGTGCCGGTCGCGGGGTCGTTCGGGTGCGGTGGCGGTCATCGTCGCCTCCAAGTGGTGGGGTGGACCCGAACGGCGGGTCCGGCAAAGGGAGCGGAGGCGGGCCGACGTCGTCGTCGGTGCGGTGACGATGGGTGAGGGGGCGCCGGCGGCCCCAGCACGGGGGCCGCCGACAGGAGCACCCGGCTCAGAGAGCGCGGATGTTGGAGGCCTGCGGACCCTTCGGGCCCTGGGTGACCTCGAACTCCACCCGCTGGTTCTCCTCCAGCGAGCGGTAGCCGTCGGCCTGGATGGCCGAGAAGTGCGCGAACACGTCCGCGCTGCCGTCCTCGGGGGCGATGAAGCCGAAGCCCTTCTCGGCGTTGAACCACTTCACGGTTCCTGTGGTCATGGGGTTTCTCCTACCAAACGTTCCAGACCGACTGTCGGCCTGGCAAAGCCACGGTGTCCGTCGACTTCATCTGGTGAAGAAAAACGCCCCGAGCCTGGAACGGCTGGGGCGTTCGACGTTCGTTCACTGCAACCTGGTATCGAGCCTACAGGGGAAACGCCGGAAGTGATAGTGAAGAGCATCACCGCACCGTCGGAGCAGGCCGCCGGTAGCCGTCCGCGGCGGTGCCTCTCCCGGTAGATTTCCTGGTGTGGCACGACGGCGGATCTCCCCTGACGAGGGCACGCGCGCCCTGGCGGCATGGCGCAGCGGGCAGGCGCAGCCCGCGCAGGTGCGCACCGCGGTGCGGTACACCCTCGAAGAGCTCGCCGAGCGGGTGCCGGGCACCTCGGTGGAGGTGCGGGTGCCGCCGGCCGGGGTGGTGCAGGTGATCGAGGGCCCCCGGCACACCCGCGGCACCCCGCCGAACGTCGTGGAGACCGACCAGCAGACCTGGCTGCGGCTGGTCACCGGCGACCTCGGCTGGGCGCAGGCGGTGGCCGCCGGGTCGGTCTCCGCCTCCGGGCAGCGGGCGGACCTGGATGCGGTGCTGCCGCTGTTCGTCCGCTAGCGTCGAACCATGAGCAGTGAGCAGGGCGGGTCGGCCGCCTCCGGCACCTCCCCGGCCGAGCACCTCGTGCGCCCGCACGCCGACGGTGACGCCGCCAGCGGTGGTGAGGCGGGTGCCGGTGCCGAGCACGGCGCCCATGGAGCAGAGCAGGGCGCCGGGGCAGTGCAGGGCGCCGGAGCAGGGCAGGGCGCCGACGGGGCAGTGCCGGGCACCGAGGACGCCTCGCCCTCGGACGAGGAGATCGCGGCCGCCGGCGGCCGGGTCGTCGGCGAGGCGGAGATCGGTGCCGTCGTGGACCGCACCCGGGTGCGCCGCGCCCCCCGGTACAAGCGGTTCGCCGTGCTCGGCGGGCTCCTCGGGCTGCTCATCGCCGCCATCGCCACCCCGTTCGCCAGCTACGACAGTGACCAGGCGAGGATGCAGGGGATCAGCGCCTGGACCCTCTTCCTGGTGCTGGCCAGCGTGCTGGTGCCGTTCGGGATCCTGGTGAGCTGCGCCGTCGCGATGATCAGCGACCGGGCGGCGCGCCTGCCGGCGCGCGTGAAGCGCACGCGGAAGCGGACGACGAAGGAGTCGCGATGACCGACGCCACCCCCCAACGGCACCTGCGGCTGGTCAATGCCGCGGCCAGGACCGCTGCCCCGCTGCTGGCCGAGCTGCGCACCGAGCTGGACGTTCCCGGCCCGTTCCCGGACGAGGCGCTCGCCGAGGCCGAGCGTGCCGTGGCCCACGCCCCGGTGCACGCCGAGGACGCCACCGACCTGCCGCTGGTGACCATCGACCCGCCGGGCGCCAAGGACCTGGACCAGGCGATGTACCTGGAGCGCGACGGCGACGGGTACGTGGTGCACTACGCGATCGCCGACCCGGCCTCGTTCGTGACCCCCGGCGGTGCGCTGGACGCTGCGGTGGCCGACCGCGGTGTCACCTTCTACGGTCCGGACGGGTCCATCACGCTGCACCCGGCGGTGCTCTCCGAGGGGGCCGCCAGCCTGCTCGCCGACCAGTCCCGGCCGGCCTGCCTGTGGACCATCCACCTGGACGCCGACGGCGAGATCCGCCAGGCGGGGGTACGCCGTGCCCAGGTGCGCAGCCGGGAACAGCTGACCTATGAGCAGGTGCAGGAACGCATCGACGCCGACGACGCCGGTGACTCCCTGAGCCTGCTGCCGGAGATCGGTGCGCTGCGGGCCCGGATCGAGCTGGCCCGTGGCGGTGCCTCCCTGGAGATCCCGGAGCAGGAGATCGCCACCGACGACGACGGCTACCGGCTGGTCTACCGGGCCACCCTGCCGGTGGAGGACTGGAACGCGCAGATCTCCCTGCTCACCGGCATCGCGGCGGCGCAGATCATGCGCAAGGCCCGGGTCGGGGTGCTGCGCACGCTGCAGCCTGCCGAGCAGCGAGACATCGACCGGGTACGCCGGGCCGCCGCCGGTCTGGGCATCGACTGGCCGGAGGACGCCTCCTACGGTGAGGTGCTCGCGGGACTGGACGCCTCCATCCCGGAGCACGCCGCGTTCTTCCACGAGGCCACCGCGCTGTTCCGCGGGTCGGGCTACCTCACCTTCGACGGCGACCTGCCGCCCGCCTCTCCGCACTCGGCGATCGCCGCCGAGTACGCGCACGTGACCGCCCCGCTGCGCCGGCTGGTGGACCGGTACGGGTTGGAGATCTGCCTGGCGCACACCGCCGGGGTGGACGTGCCGGACTGGGTGCGGGCGGCGCTCGAGCCCCTGCCGGGCATCATGGACCGTGCCCGGCAGCGCTCCTCCGCCTACGAACGGGCCTGCGTGGACCTGCTCGAGGCGGTGATGATGCGCGGCCGGATCGGGCAGCAGTTCTCCGGCGTGGTGGTGGACGTGGACGGCCCGCGCAGCGGCAACGGCTCCGGTGACGGCGCTGACTCCGGCACCGGCTCCGGTGACGGCGAGGCCGAGCTGCGCGGCACCATCCTGCTCGCCGAGCCCGCGATCCGCGGCCGGGTGCACGGCCCCGGGCTGCCGCTCGGCGAGCGGGTGAGGGTGCGGCTGGCCCGGGCGGACGTGGCCGAGCGTCGGGTCGAGTTCGCCTACTGACCGAGCCGGTCACACCAGCTCGGCGAGCAGCTCCCCGGCCCGGCGGGCACCGTCGGTCTCCACCGGCAGCGCACGGGTCTCCCGGCGCAGCTCCTTGGCGATCGCGGCCGCCAGCGCGTCCGGGTCGCAGGCCGTCTCGTAGTCCAGGCACCGGCCGGCCCGGTAGCGCTCCAGGCGGTGGCGCACGTGGATGTTCTGCTCGAAGTGGTGGCGCAGCGGCACGTACAGGAACGGCCGGTCGGCGGCCGCCAGCTCCATGCAGGTGGTCAGCCCGCCCTGCACCACGGCCACGTCGCAGGCGGCCAGCTGCCGGTAGAGCTCGGGCTGGTAGCCGCGGTAGGACACCCCGCGGCGGCGCGGCAGACCGGTCGGGTCGATGCGCGGCCCGGTGACCACCAGGACGTGCAGCCCGGGCACCGCCCGACGGGCTGCCGGCACCGCGTCCAGCACCCGGCGCAGCAACGACCCGCCGACCCCGGAGCCGCCGACGGTCACCACGCACAGCAGGTCCTCGGCGCGGTAGCCGAGGCGGTGGCGCAGGCGCTGGCACTCCTCGGGCGTCGGCGGTGCGAAACCGGTGACGTAGCCGGCGAAGTCAAAGTTGGCCCGGGTCCACTCCCGGATGCCGGGCAGCCCGGGCCCGAAGGGCAGGTCGATCACGTCGTCCGGGTTGCCCACGAACACCGACCGGTCCCGCACCCGGGCGTACCGGGCCCGCTGCTCGATCATCTCGGCGTTGTGGTCGGCGGCCAGCGCCTGCTCGTACGCGCCGCCGTCGGGCATCGGGAGCCAGCCCACGAAGTCGGTCATCCAGGCGAAGGCGAACCGCTTCAGCCCGGGGTTCTCGTGCAGGAAGTGGTCCACCTCCCACGCCTCGTCCCCGACCACCAGGTCGTAGCCGCCCTCGGTCACGACGTCGTCGAAGACCATGAAGTTGTGCACCAGGATCTCGTCCATCCGGCGGATCGCCTGGAACGCGTGCAGGTCGTGCTCGCCGGACTCTGCCTCGATGTGCGCCGACTCCCCGGCCAGGAGGGCCGAGGCCGGGTGCACCCGTTCACCGGCGTCCGCCAGCACCCGGGTCACCGGGGTCTGTGCGAGCCAGTCCACCTGCAGGTCCGGATGGTGACGGCGCAGCTCGCCCGCCACCGCGAGGTCCCGGCGGGCATGACCGAGCCCGATCGGGGAGGACAGGTAGAGCACCCGCCGCGGCCGGCCGTGCGCCCGGCGCCAGGTGCGGGGTGCGGGGCCCGGGTGGTCGTCGCGGGGGTCTGGGTGGTCGGCGCCGGTGCCCGGGTGGTCGGCGTGGGTGCGCGCCGTCGTGCTGGTCACGAACTGCTCGATCAGGTGGTTGGTCCGTACCGGGTCGCGCAGGTGCGGGGCATGCCCGCCGCCTTCGATCACCACCAGCTCGCCCCCGGTCCACCCGGCCAGCAGCTCTCCGGAGGCGTACGGGCGCACCTGGTCCTGGTCGCCCTCGACCACGAGCACCGGGCAGGCCACCTGCGGGGCGTCCGTGGCGAGCGGGGCGGGTCCGTCCTGCATCCTGCCGAGGATGGTGTCGACGACGGCCTCCGGGTCGGCCCGCCGAGCCCACCGCACAGCGTCCTCCCTCGCCTTGGTCGAGTGCGGTTCGGTGAAGACCTGCGCGAAGAAGAACTGGATGAACTCCTCCCAGCCGCCGCCGGTCCAGGTGTGCCGGTTGAACAGGTCCCAGCCGGTGGCGCCGGTGGCGGGCGGCTCGTCGAACGGCTGGTGCCGGCTCGGGTGGGCCAGCCCGGCGCCGTTCGCGGTGATCAGCACCAGGCCGCTCACCCGGTCCGGGTGCGTCACGGCGGCACGGACCGCCCACGGTGCGCCCATGGAGAAGCCGACCAGCACACCGCCCTCGACCCCGACCCGGTCCATCACCGCCACCGTGTCCGCGGCGTACTCCCCGATCCGGTACGCCTCCACCCCCGCGGGGCGCGGACCGTCGGCGGCGCCGCGGCCCTCGAACGTGACCACCCGGAACCGCCGGGACAGGAACGGCACCTGGAACTTCCACACCCGGGCGCCGATGATCGTCCAGGTCGGCAGCAGCACCACGGTGGGCCGGTGGTCGCTGCCGTGCACGGCGTAGGGGATCGCGACCCCGTCGCGCACGGCGGTGCCGGTCAGGTCCGGCGGTGCGGGCGGCGCCGGGTCGGCCTCGATGACCTCGAGCGGGACCCGGAGAGGCGCACCGGTCGGGGTCCGGTCCATCCGCCCAGTATGCTCCGGCGTCCCGCCCGGGGCCATCGTCACGCCCGGATCTCCATCACCCGGTTGAACGGCGTCTGCGCCACCGTCTGGAACCGGGTGAAGCCCGCGGCGGTGGCGACGTCCCGGATGCGCGCCGGCCCGGCCTGGGTGCCCAGCGCCAGACCGACGTCCTGCGCCAGCGACGTGGGCGTGCACAGCAGGGTGGAGAAGCCGTAGTAGGCCCGCCCCACCGGGTTGAGGTTGTCCTCCACGTGGTCACCGGCCATCGGTTCGACCAGCATCCAGGT
This sequence comes from uncultured Ruaniaceae bacterium, assembly GCA_964564445.1. GTDB lineage: Bacteria > Actinomycetota > Actinomycetes > Actinomycetales > Beutenbergiaceae > Ruania. The sequence goes on from CAZMDO010000048.1 coordinate 9,336, forward strand.
ACCGCCCGGGGCGAGTGCGGCACGCACGTTCTGGGCGGCACCGACCGGGTCGCCCATGTCGTGCAGGCAGTCGAACATGGTGACCAGGTCGAACTCGCCGGGCGGCAGCGCCTGCGCCGGCACGGTCTGGAAGGTCACCCGGTCGTCCACTGCGCTCTCCGCGGCACGCTGGCGCGCGGTCTCGATCGAGGCCGCGTGGTAGTCGTAGCCGACGAAGGAGGAGGCCGGGAAGGCTTGGGCCATCAGGATCGTGGAGGCGCCGTGCCCGCAACCGATGTCGGCCACGCGCGCCCCGGCACGCAGCTTGTCCACGACACCATCCAGCGCGGGCAGCCACTCCGGCACGAGGTAGGCGTGATAGCTGGGCCGGAAGAAGCGTTCGCACCCGTGGTGGACGTCCGGGCTGTGCTCGTGCCAGCCGTAGCCCGAGTTGCTGCGGGCGGCGTCGATGATGTGCGCGGCGTCGTGCGCGGTGCCCAACGCGATCTGGAACATCCCGGGCAGGAACGCCGGGCTGTCCTCCACGGTCAGCGCCACGGCATGCTCGGGCGGGAGGGTGTAGCGGCCGGTGGCCGGGTCGAAGGTGACGTAGCTGCCCGCCGCCTGGGCGTTCAGCCACTCTCGGGCGTAGGGCTCCCCGGTGCCGGTGCGCTCGGCCAGCTCGGTCGGGGTGCTCGGCCCGTGGGCGGCGAGGTCGCGGTAGTAGCCGAGCCGGTCGCCCATCACCACCAGTGCGGTGTTCAGGGTGGCGCCGGTCTCCTCGACCGCCCGGAAGACGAACGCCATCAGGGCGTCGGTGTCGATCTCCTGCGTCGGCCCGGCGGTTCCTTCCGGTGCGGTGCCGGTGCCGCGTGCGGTGTCCGTGCTCATGATGTGCCTCCTGAGCTGATAGGGGTGGACAGCTGCGACGGTAGGTCCCTGGCGGCCGGCTCCGCGTCCGGGGACCCCCCTGGTCGTCGGCCGCCCGGCCACCCGGAGACGTGCTCCCGCCTCCGGAGGGGGCAGGTGCCCGGTGCCGCCGTGCCCGCCACCCGGCCCGGGTCTACAGTGCTGGCGTGGCGCTGCTGGGCAGGTCGGCAGAGCAGGAGGTGCTCTCCCGCCTCCTGGCGTCGGCGCGCCTGGGCCGCGGTGGTCGGCTCGTCATCGTGGGCGAACCGGGCGTCGGCAAGACCGCGCTGGTGCAGGATGCGCTGGCGGACCCGGTCGCCGGCGGCGCGGTGCGGGTGCTGACCGCGACCGGTGCCGAGGCCGAGCAGGACCTGCCGTTCGCCGCGCTGCATGCCTGCCTCCTGCCCGCGCTCCACCTGCTGGAGTCGATCCCCGCACCGCAGGCGGACGGACTCGGTGCAGCGTTGAACCTGCGTCCCGGCCACGGGCGGGACAGGTTCGCGATCGGCGCCGCCACGCTCAGCCTGCTGAGCAGGTTCGCCGAGGGCGGCCCGGTGGTCCTCGTGCTGGACGACGTGCAGTGGATGGACCTGCCCTCGGTGGAGGCGCTGGCGTTCGCCGCCCGCCGCATCGCGGACGACCCGGTCGCCGTGCTCGCCGCCGGCCGCCCGGACGGTCTGCCCCCGCCGTTGCAGTCGGCGCCACGGCTGGAGATCCACGGTCTCGTACCGGCAGCGGCCGCCCGCCTGGTGACCGAGGCGGTCCCGTCGGTGCGGGACGCCACGGCCCTGCAGCGGCTCTACCAGGTGACCGGGGGAAACCCGCTGGCCCTGCTGGAGCTGGCCGGTGCACCCGAGGCGGCGGAGGCCGAGGAGAGGCCGCCGACGCTGCCCGGCCGGCTGCAGAGCGCGTTCGCCCGCCGCCTGCGACCGCTCACCGAAGAAGAACGCACGGCAGCCCTGGTGGTCGCGGTCGCGGGCGAGGACCTCCGCCTGGTCAGGGCGGTGTGCACCGTGCTGGAGGTGGATCCCGGCGGCGTGGTCGCCGTGGCCGGGCACGGGCTGCTCACTGTTGTCGGGGACCGGGTGCGGTTCCCGCACCCGCTGCTGCGGTCCGCCGTCTATGGTGCGGCCCAGGCGGACCTGCGCCGCCGGGTGCACCGGGCGGTGGCCGGCCTGCTCACCGGGACCGCGGACGCCGACCGGCGCGTGTGGCACCTGGTGGCTGGCACCGAGCAGCTCGACGAGCAGGTGGCGGCCGAGCTGGTCGAGCTCGCTGCCCGCGCCAGCACCAGGACCGCGTTCAGCGTCGCCGCCACCGCGCTGGAGCGTGCCGCCCGGCTCAGTCCCGACCTGGGGCGGGCGCGGCTGCGGCTGGTGTCGGCGGCGGAGTCGGCGTGGGCGGCGGGGGACCGCAGCCGGGCGCTCCGGCTGCTGGACGAGGCGGAACCCGCTGGTGCCGTGGTGACCCCCGCCGGCGCCGAGCTGCGGGCGGCAGTGGCGGTCCGCTCCGGGTCCCTGCGCGAGGGTGAGCGCCGCCTCGAGGAGGCGGCCGCGCGGGCCGGACCGGATGACGCTGTCATCCTCCTGGCGGACGCCTGCCACGCGTGCATGTACCTCGCCGACTCCGTCTCGCTGCGCCGGGTCCGCACGGACCTGTCCCGGACGCTGCCCCAGGTGGCCGACCCGCTGGCACGTGCGGTCGGGATGGCCGCCGCAGGGGCCGCTGGTCTGCTCCTCGGGGTGGACGCAGCGGCACAGCTGCGCGCCGCCCTGCCGCTGCTGGCCGAGCACGCGGATCCGCTCGCGCTGCCGGCGGTGGTGCCCTGGCTCGGGTTGGCCCCGTTGTTCCTCCGGGACGCGGAGGCCGGGGCGGAGCTGTGGGAGCTGGTGCAGGTCGTGCGCACCCGGGTGGGGCCGGGTCTGCTGCCCAACCTGCTGTTCCACGTGGCCCGGGACCAGGCCACCTCGACCCAGTGGCGGCGGGCGGCGGCCAACTATGCCGAGGCCGTCGCGCTCGCCCGGGAGACCGGCCAGAGCACCGAGCTGGCCATGGCTCTGGCCGGTCTGGCCTGCCTGGACGCCCGGGCCGGACGCCACCAGGACTGCCGGGCCCACGTGGCCGAGGCGCTCACGCTGTGCCGGGACCGGTCCTTGCACTTCGGGGAGATCTGGTGCGACCTGGCGCTCGGTGACGTGGCGCTGGCCGAGGGCGAGGTGCAGGCCGCCGCGGACCGGCTGGCCACCCTGGACCAACGCCTGGCCGATCTCGGTGTGGCCGACCCGGACCTCCACCCCGGCCCCGAGCTGGTCGATGCGCTCTGCCGGGTCGGCCGAGCCGGCGAGGCCGCCGCGGTCGCCGAACGGTTCGCACAGCTCGCCCGGGCCACCGGCCGGCCCTGGACCGCGGCGCGGGCCGCCCGCGGCCTGGCCCTGGTCGCGGACCCGGAGGAGGGGTTCGACGAGCCGTTCAGGTCAGCGTTGGCGCACCATCGACGGACCCGGGACGTCTTCGAGACGGCCCGCACCCACCTCGCCTACGGCATGCGGCTGCGCCGCGCCGGCCGGCGGCTGGATGCGCGGACGCAGCTGCGGGCCGCCGTGGAGATCTTCGACGACCTGGGCGCCGGCCGCTGGGCGGCCAACGCCCGCACCGAGCTGGTGGCTACCGGGGAGAAGGTTCCGCCACGCCCGCCGATCGGGCCCGCCTCGCTCACCCCCCAGGAGCTCGGGGTATGCGTGCTGCTGGCTGAGGGGCGCACCACCAGGGAGGCAGCCGCCGCCCTGTTCCTCAGCCCGAAGACCATCGAGTACCACCTGCGGAAGGCCTACACCAAGCTGGGCGTGCACACCCGGGCCGAGCTGGCCGAGCAGGTGGGCGCACCGGCCCGGCGGCCCGGGCCGTCGGAGGGCGGTGGTGCCGACCAGCGCTGACCGGTCGGGGCGAACGCTGCTGGGCCTCCGGTGTGGGACGATAGGGGTGTGGTACGCGGTGACGGTCAGCTCACGCACGACATCCTCCCCGGCGAGAAGGGACCGCAGGACGCCTGCGGTGTGTTCGGCGTCTGGGCACCCGGCGAAGAGGTCGCCAAGCTCACCTACTTCGGGCTGTACGCGCTGCAGCACCGGGGCCAGGAGTCCGCTGGCATCGCCAGCAGCAACGGGGAGCAGATCCTCGTCTACAAGGACATGGGCCTGGTCTCCCAGGTCTTCGACGACGTCGCGCTGAGCACGCTCACCGGGCACATCG
>CAZMDO010000049.1:0-6108 GCA_964564445.1 uncultured Ruaniaceae bacterium
GTGCCGGTCGCCCTCGAACTGGCAGACCACGTCCACCAGGTGCTCCAGCACCCGCGGGCCGGCGATGGCGCCGTCCTTGGTCACGTGCCCCACCAGCACCACCGGCATCGCCGCCCGCTTCGCCGCGCCGATCACCGCCGATGCCACCTCGCGCACCTGGGACACCCCGCCCGGGGTGCCGTCCACGTCCCCGGATCCGATGGTCTGCACCGAGTCCAGGATGAGCAGGTCGGGGCCGGTGTGCTGCACGTGGCCGAGCACCGTGGCCAGGTCGGTCTCCGCGGCGAGCAGCAGCCCCTCCTGGACCGCCCCGATCCGTTCGGCGCGCATCCGCACCTGGCTCGCCGACTCCTCGCCGGTGACGTACAGCACCCGCTGGCCCGCTGCCGCCGCACGCGCCGCCACGTCCAGCACCAGGGTCGACTTGCCCACCCCGGGCTCACCGGCGAGCAGCACCACGGCCCCGGGCACCATCCCGCCGCCGAGCACCCGGTCGAACTCGCCCACTCCGGTCGCGCGATAGCGCGCCTCGTGCCCATCGACCTCAGCGATCTGGCGAGCCGGGCTGGCCACGGCCGCGACCGCCGTCGTGCGCGGCCCCGAGCTGGGCGCACCGGCCTCGATGACCGTGCCCCAGGCCTGGCACTCCCCGCACCGGCCCACCCACTTCGCGCAGGTCCAGCCGCACTCGGTGCAGCGGAAGGCGGGACGGGGAGCGCGAGCAGCAGCCATGGCACAGACGGTAACGCGCGGCAGCGACATCGGCGCCGAGGCGCCCGGGGATGTGGACGGGATACCTGCCGCGGCGCCCGGGGATGTGGACGGGACAGACGCCGCGGACGCCGCGACGAGCGCGGGCCCGGACCGGTAGCGTGCTGTGCCTACCGACGTGAGGAGCTGATATGGCTGCGGGTGTGGCACTGATCGGGGTCGGCGTGATGGGTGAGGCGGTGCTCACCTCGCTGGTGACCGTCACCGGGGCGGACCGGATCCGCATCACCGACGGCCGGTCCGCCCACGGCCGGGAACGGGCCGCCGCGCACGGCGTGCAGTGGGCCGGCAGCAACGCCGAGGCGGTGGCCGGGGCCGCGGTGGTGATCATCGCCGTCAAGCCCAAGGACGTGGCCACCGTGCTCGCCGAGATCGGCCCAGAGCTGGGTCTGGAGACGGTGCTGGTGAGCATCGCCGCCGGTATCCCGACGGCGTTCCTGGAGTCCCGGCTGGACCGGCCGGTGCCGGTGGTGCGGGTGATGCCGAACACCCCGGCGACCATCGGTGCAGGCGTGAGCGTGATGAGCCCCGGCTCGCACGCCACCGACGCGCACCTGGACCAGGTGGCCGAGCTGCTCAGCGGTACCGGCACCGTGCTGCGCGTGCCCGAGGCGGACCAGGACGTGGTCACCGCCATCTCCGGCTCCGGACCGGCGTACGTGTTCTACCTGATCGACGCCCTCGCCGAGGCCGGTGTGCTCGGCGGGCTCAGCCGGGCCACCGCGCTGGAGCTGGCCACGCGCACGGTGGCCGGTGCCGGGGCGATGGCCGCCGCCAGCGAGGAGCACCCGGTGCTGCTCCGGGAGAAGGTCAGCTCCCCGGCGGGCACCACGGTCGCCGGGGTGCGCGCGCTGGACGAGCACGGGGTGCGTGCCGGGCTGGTGGCCGCCGTGGAGGCCGCCCGCACCCGCTCCATCGAGCTCGGCCGGGCGCTGGCGGACTGACCCTCCGCAGGCGCATTCGAACACCCTTAGCGCATTGGAACCTGCGTGTAAGGGTGCTCCAACGCGCGAAGGGTGTTCGGATGCGGTAAGGGTGTTCGGACGCGCCGCGCGCGGGGTTCAGGGGCGGGCGGCGAACTTCTCCAGCAGCACCGTGTCGCCGGAGAGGATCAGCGTGTCCCCGGCATCGATCCGGGTCTCTGCGGTCGCGTACTCGAACGGCTGGCCCGGCTCCTTCACCCCGATCACGGTGACCCCGTACTTGCGCTTGATGTCCGCCTCGCCGACCGTGAACCCGTGCGTCTCCTTCGGCGGACGCATCTTGACGATGGTGAACCCGTCCTCGAGCTCGATGAAGTCCAGCATCCGGCCGGAGACCAGGTGTGCCACCCGGGCACCGGCGTCGTGCTCGGGGTAGACCACGTGGTGGGCGCCGATCCGCTGCAGGATGCGGCCGTGCTCGGCGGAGATCGCCTTGGCCCAGATCAGCGGGGTGCCGATGTCCACCAGGTTCCCGGTGATCAGCACGCTCGCCTCCAGCGAGGTGCCCACACCGACGACGGCGATCGGGAAGTCCCGTGCGCCCAGCTGTTCCAGCGCGTCCGGGTTCGAGGCGTCCGCCTCCACCAGCGGGATGCGCCCGGTCCAGGCGCGGATCAGCTCCGGGTCGCGCTCGACGGCCAGCACGTCCCGGCCCAGACCGTCCAGGGTGGCGGCCAGCGAGCTGCCGAACCGTCCCAGGCCGATCACGAGCACGCTCGCATCGTGGCCGTAGTCGACCTCGGTGGGGGTGTGGCGGGCGGGTGTCCTATCCAATGGACGGCCTCTCCTCGGGGAAACGGATCACGCGGCGCCGGTCACGCAGGGCGAGCGCCGCGGCCAGGGTCATCGTGCCGGTCCGGCCGGCGAACATCAGCGCCACCAGCACGTACTTCGCCGAGTCCGGCAGGGACGCGGTGATCCCGGTGCTCAGACCGCAGGTGGCGAAGGCGGAGATCACCTCGAACAGCACCTGGTTCAGGTGCAGGTCGGTGAGCACCAGCAGGGCGAGCGAGGCGGCGCCGACCATCGTTGCCCCGACGAACGCCACGGCGATCGCCACCCGGACCACGTCCGGGTCGAGCCGCCGGCCGAACGCCTCGATGTCTCGGTCACCACGCGCCTCGGCGCGGATCGCCAGCAGCATGACGGCGAACGTGGTCACCTTGATCCCGCCGGCGGTGGAGGCGCTGCCGCCACCGACGAACATCAGCGCGTCCTGCACCAGCCAGGTGCCCTCGCTCATCGTGGCCACGTCCACGGTGGCGAAGCCGGAGGAGCGCGGGGTCATCCCGGCGAGCAGGCTGGCCAGGATGCGCTCGTTGGTGGACAGCGGCCCGTAGGAGTCCGGGTTCCCCCACTCCAGGGCGCCGATGGCGAGGGCCCCCACCACGAACAGCAGCGCGCTGGTGACCACGGTCAGCTTCGCGTGCAGCGACCACCGGCGCGGGTGCCGCCAGCTCTGCGTGATCGCCAAGATCGCGGGGAAGCCGAGCGCGCCGATGAAGCCGCCGACGATGATCGGCAGGCACATCCACCAGTCGCCCACGTACGGCGTGAGGCTCTCCTCGATGATGATCCCGGCGTTGTTGAAGATCGAGATCGACTGGAAGGCGCTGTGCCAGACCGCCCGACCGGGGGAGTAGCCGATCATCAGGAACTTCGGCAGCAGCACCAGCATCAGGGCGCCCTCGATCACCGCGGTGGTCACCAGCACCGCCCGGATCAGCGAGCCGACCTCGCCGAGGCGGGCGGTCTTCGTCTCCGCCGCGGCCAGCAGCCGCTGGGTCAGCCCGATCCGCCGGGAGACCGCCAGGCCGAGGATCGAGGCCAGGGTCATCACACCCAGCCCGCCGATCTGGATGCCGATGGCGATCACCGCGTGCCCGAAGGAGGACCAGTAGGTGGCGGTGGGCACGGTGACCAGGCCGGTCACGCACACCGAGGTGGTCGCGGTGAACAGCGCATCGGCGAAGGGTGCGCGGTGGCCGTCCGCAGTGGCGATCGGCAGCGAGAGCAGCCCGGTGATCACCACGATCACCAGGGCGAAGACGACGATCGTCAACCGGGCAGGAGAACGGTGCGCGACGTCGTCGATGCGTTCGCGGACGCGGACGAGGAGGGCCAGGCCCTCCTCCTCGACGCGGCCTCCGCGCTCTGGCTCCACGACACTCCGCACTGTCGGTGCTTGCGATGATCGGTGCCTACTGTGCCACGCGCCGCACGCCCGCGGGCGCGGCAACACCGATACGGTGACCTCCATGTCCGTGCCCGTGACCCTGCCGTGGAGCGAGAGCCTGCTCGGCTACGACTTCGGCGTCGGCCACCCGATGTCCCCCGTGCGGCTGAGGCTGACCTTCGAGCTGCTCGAGGCGCTCGGCCTGCTCGCCGACCCGGCGCTGCACCTGGTGGAGGCGCCGGTTGCCGACGACGCCGCCCTGACCGCCGTGCACGAGGCCGCCTACGTACGGGCGGTGCGTGCGGCCAGCACCGGCACCCCGGACCGGGCCCGCGGACTGGGCACCGACGACGACCCGATCTTCCCGGGGATGCACGAGGCGTCCGCACGGATCGTCGGCGCCACGATGACCGGCGCGCAGGCGGTGTGGGGGCCGGAGCCGGCGCACGCGGTCAGCCTGGCCGGCGGGATGCACCACGCGATGTCCTCGCGGGCGGCCGGCTTCTGCGTGTACAACGACCTGGCGGCAGCGATCGCCTGGCTGCTGGCGCACGGCTGCGAGCGGGTGCTGTACGTGGACATCGACGCCCACCACGGCGACGGGGTGGAGCGGATCTTCTGGGACGACCCTCGGGTGGTGACCATCTCGGTGCACCAGAGCGGTCAGAGCCTGTTCCCCGGCACCGGCTTCCCGCAGGACATCGGCAGCGCCGCGGCGCGGGGCAGCGCGATCAACGTGCCGCTGCCGGCCGGCACCTCCGACCGCGGCTGGCTGCGGGCCATCGAGGCGGTGGTGGCACCGGTGGCGCGGGCGTTCGCCCCGCAGGTGCTGGTCAGCCAGCACGGCTGCGACACCCACGGCCGGGACCCGCTCACCGGCTTGGAGGTCTCGGTGGACGCTCAGCGGGCCGCGGCACAGATGGTCGCCGGCTGGGCTGCCGAGCACGCCGGCGACCGGTGGCTGGCCACCGGTGGCGGCGGCTACGACCTGGTCGCCACCGTGCCCCGGGTGTGGTCGCACCTGGTGGCCGTCAGCCTGGGCCGCCCGATCGACCCGGAGACCGAGGTGCCCGCGTCCTGGCAGGACCTCGCCTGCCGGCTCACCGGGGCCGATGTGCCCACCCGGATGGGGGAGGGCAGGGACGTGGACTTCCGCCCGTGGCTGGACGGGTACGACCCCGCCGACGCGGTGGACCGGGCGATCATGGCGGCCCGCCGGGCCACCTTCCCGCACCACGGGTTGGAGCCGATGACGGCAGAATGAGACCGGCGAACAGTTCCCCAACGGCGCCGGAACCCCCTAAGATGCACCTTTGGGGACCCGCATCGGTCCCGCACGTCCGTCCCACTGCGATCCAGGAGAGGAACCCCGGCCATGGCAGACGCCACCGCAGCGCCGCGGTTCCTCACCGTCGCCGAGGTGGCCGAGATGGCCCGGGTGTCCCGGATGACCGTGTACCGGATGGTGCACTCCGGGGAGCTGCCGGCGATCCGGGTGGGCAAGTCCTACCGGGTGCCGCAGGCCGCCGTGGAGAAGATGCTCTCCGACGGTCTGGACGCCTGGGACGGCGGACAGTCGGCCGCCGGCCGCTGATCCCGCGCACCAGGCGCGTACGAGGTGACCGAGGTCGCGGTGCCGGGGCGTGGGGCACAGGTGCGGACCGGTAGGATGTGCCCTTGTTCCATCCCGGCGTGAGCCGTTCGCGCCAGTAGATCCGTAGTGAGGTCCCGTGGGTTCAGTCATCAAGAAGCGTCGCAAGCGTATGGCCAAGAAGAAGCACCGCAAGATGCTGCGCAAGACCCGCCACCAGCGCCGCAACAAGAAGTAGGACCCCGCCGGATGGCCCCGCGGGTGGAGCTCCTCTCCCGGCCCGGCTGCCACCTCTGCGAGGCCGCCCGCCGGGTGGTGCGCGTCGTCTGCGCGGCCCGCGGGCAGGACTGGGTGGAGCGGAACGTGGACGACGATCCCGACCTGGCGCAGGCCTATGGTGAGCTCGTGCCGGTGGTGCTCGTCGACGGCGAGCAGGTGGGGTACTACCGGATCGACCCGGACCGGCTGCGCGCCGCGCTCGGGTGAGCAGGGCCGCACACAGACGCGAGAAGCCGGCACCGCAGGGTGGGTCCCTGCGGCGCCGGCTTCGTCCTGCTCGGGGGGCGGTGCGGTGCGAGGCGGGGCAG